>NZ_BCBJ01000001.1:0-273937 GCF_001320605.1 Pseudomonas sp. NBRC 111133
GGGAACCCGGGGCGATTCAGTGGACCTTGTCGGACGGTTCCATGTGTTCGACATCGGCGGCAACAAGATCAGGCTGATAGCTGGGGTGTCTTACAGCACGCAGCAGGTCTACATAAAGTATGTACTCAGCCACGCTGAATACGACAAAGATAAGTGGAAGGATTGAATATGAATGCTCTGGTAAAAGCTGCCGTCGACCACTGGGCCTTCGTGGCGCCTCTGCTCAGTTCGCCGAAAGACGAGGCTGCTTACGACACGCTGGTGGCTGCGCTTGACGAGCTGCAAGAGATCACCGGTTATGACGAAGGGCACCCGCTGGATGGCTTGGTGCAGTGTATGGCTAACCTGATCAGCGATTTCGATAAAAAGCACTTTCCCATCCCCGAAGCTACCGGCGTCGAAGTGCTGCGTTCCATCATGGAAGAGCACGGGGTCAGCCAACGCGACCTTCCCGAGATCGGCAGCCAGTCGACCGTCTCCCAGCTGTTGTCGGGCAAGCGCAAACTCAACGTTCGCCAGATCCGGGCGCTGGCCGACCGCTTCGGTGTGAACCCGAATGTGTTCCTTGGCTGACGTAGCGCAGTGATGAAAATGATATGTCGCCTGTACCGGCCCCTTCGCGGGCAAGCCCGCTCCCACAGGGATAGCGTGATCTCAAAGGCGACGTAGTACCTGTGGGAGCGGGCGTGCCCGCGAAGAGGCCCTCAAGATCAATCATGGCTGCTGATGCTGCTGATTCTGACTCAAATACTTGTCCACCGTAGGCTTGCCATCCGCTGGATCCCCCGCCACCTGCCACAACCGCCGTTCAATCCCCTGCGCCAGCAAATGCCCCACCGCCGCTTCAATTGCCGACAGCACGCACAGCTGCGCCGGTTCGTTGGTGGTGTAGCCCACCTCGGCTTCCAGCAGTTTCTTGAACTCGATGAACTTGAACACCCCGGCACTGCGCCCGACCGAGTAGATGGTCTTGCTGGTCATCACGTTGGCCAGCACCTGCCCGGTGCGCACGTCTACCGCTCGCAGGTTCACGGTCACCTGGTCCACCCGGTACTCGCGTGAGATGTCTATCCCCAGGTAGCGGGCGCCCTCCCCGCCGCTGCGCACGTTGGTGTCGTAGGCAATGATGCCGCCCTCCAGCATCAGGTTGGCGGCCTGCAGCGGTGGCAGCTCGCCCATGATGTTTTCCGGTACATCCGGTTTTTTCTGCGAAGCACGGATGATCTTGCGCTCGGTCAGCAGGTTCTGCAGGCCTTCACGCTCCAGCACCACGAACCAGCCGCTGGCGCTCAAGGCGTCCATCAGCATGCTGGCTGCGCCCTGGGTGACACTGGTGGAGAACGAGCTGGCCGGGGTGGGTTTGTACTGGCCGGTCTGGTCGCGGAAGCCGTACACCACGGCCATCAACCGGCCTTTGGGCCGTGGCATGTTGATCAGGTCGTAGTAGGTCGAGGCGCGTGGGGTCAGGGTCGGGGTTTCCGAGTCCTGTTCGGCCGACATGGGTTCGCGCAGGCTGCAACCACTTTGCAGGCCCAGGGCGGTGAGGATCAGCAGCGTGCTCAGCAGACGTTTCATGGTGTTCTCTCCCCAACAGAAAAGCCCTTCCCTCTCAGGGGTTCAGGCCGCTGACCTCAATGATCGAAATTTCTCCTGTGGCGCGATCGGTGACCTTGATGCTCAAGGCCCCGGAATCGTCGATGACGTCGATGAGAAACGCATCGGTCGCCATGCTGCCGGTGCTGCCGTTACTGATGTTGTCCAGCAACTGCGACAACATCCGCGACTCCAGCTGGTTGCTGAAGCGCTCCAGGGCCGTGGTGCCGGTAAAGGCCGAGGCACGGTCCTTGAGGTCGGGGTCGTC
Organism: Pseudomonas sp. NBRC 111133; assembly: GCF_001320605.1. Lineage (NCBI taxonomy): Bacteria > Pseudomonadati > Pseudomonadota > Gammaproteobacteria > Pseudomonadales > Pseudomonadaceae > Pseudomonas > Pseudomonas sp. NBRC 111133. Next base: position 1,862 of record NZ_BCBJ01000001.1, read on the forward strand.
GTAGTCGTTCTGCGCCTGGGCGTTGTTCAACAGCCAAGTGCCGTTGAGCGGGTTGCCGCCAAAAGCCGGGTTGACCGGGGTGTACACCAGCTCGGTGGCCTGGACAGCACAGGCGCTGGCCAGCAGACAGGCGGCAATGCAACGTGGAATGCGGTGGTTCATAGCTCGTCCCTCTCCAAGTCGGTGGTGTCCTGTAGCAGGCGTTGCAGCTTGCGTTGAATGATCTGCTGCTTGACCAGGTCGGCGGCTGCAACGGCCTCGTCTTTGAGCTCGGTGGTGTTCGGGGGCAGGAAGCGGCGGTACATGACCTCACGTTCGAACTCCACGGTGACCAGGCTGCCCCAGCGCGCGTCCGGGCGTTCGCGTACCACCAGGTTGAAGTCCAGGCGGCTGGTGGCCCGCAGGCGGTCGGCGAAGTAGTAGTAAAAGTCGTGGCCGATGTGCGAGATGGTGTTGTCGACGATGAAGCCCTGCATCTCGTCCTCGCTTGAGGCCTTGGCCGACGTGGCCAACGCCAGCAGCATGCTCAGGCAGAGTGCGGCCAGGGTATTCATGGCGTGTCTCCCGGGCCGCTGTGGGTTTGTACGCCATCGGCACTTTCGCTGAAGGCCTGCTCGGCGACGAACTGCCAGTCGCTGTAGTGTTCCAGCCCTTCGAAACCGGTCCACTCGGCGCTGAAGCCACTGCGCTTGAACGGGGTGGCGTCCGAGCGGGTGTGCACCCCCGTGATGCGGCCGTCGATCGAGCGCAGAAGGCCCCACTCGTCGCTGTTGGTAATGGGGTCGGGGTAGAGCCTGCGAATGTGCCGCTTGGCCTGCGGAAAGCGGTTGTCCTGCAGCAGGTCGGCCAGGTCTTGCGGGTACTGGGCCAGGCCCGGCGAGGCGCGGTAGTAGCTGCGCAGGGCCTGGGCGTACTGGCTGCCCACCCACAGCAGTTGGCGTTCTCGGTCCCGCTGGGCGGCGCTGGCCCAGAGCGTGCCGGTGGCGGCCAAGGCCACGCTGCTGACTGCAATCAGCAAGAGCACGCCCAGGTAGGTGAAGCCACCGTTGGCCTTACCATTCAGCGAAGAGGCTGCCATCACGCGCCCTCCCTGTGGCACCGCTCTTGATATCGGCCACGCCGCCAGCCACGCCTTCAGGGGGTGGCACCAGCTGCCAGGCATCGCTGCGTTCGGTGATCGGGTCGACTGGGGTGTTGCGCAGGTAGCGCTGCTCTACCAACTGCTCCAGCGAATCCGGGTAATGGCCGGTGTCGCCGTAGTAGTGGTCCAGTGCCTCGCGCAGCACCGCCAGGCTCTGGCGCAGGGTGGCCTCGCGGGAGCTTTCCAGGCTGTTGAAGTAGCGCGGCATGGCGATGGTCAGCAGCGTGGCGATGATCGCCATCACCACCAGCAGCTCGATCAGGGTGAAGCCTTTGCTGCGTTTCATGGCTGTCACCATTGCTCGTAAGGGATGTTGTTGAGGCCTTTGCCGCGGGCCTTGGAGTACACGTCGAACACGTCTTCGCCTTCGCGCGGGTTGTCGGGGCTGCTGTCGTATGCGCGCAGTCCCCAAGCGCCTTCGTCCCTGTCCTTGGCCGCCACCAGCGGGTCGTGCGGGATGCGCCGCAGGAAGTAGAACTTCGCACCCTTGGCACTGCGCACGTCGCGCACGCCCTCCACCAGCACCTGGAGGTTTGGCGGGTAACCGCTGGCGTCCAGGCGCTTCTCGATGTAGCCGGCATCGAAAGCCCGCTTGTAGGCGTCGATGGCGTCGCGAATCTGGTACAGCGCGTCACGCAGTTGCTGCTCCTTGCCGCGGCGCACCACGGTTTCGGTCAGCGGCGCGGCCATGCTGGCCAGCAGCCCGAGCAGTGCCAGGGTCAGCACCACCTCGATCAGGCTGAAGCCCTGCATGCGGCGCGGCGCTTTCATGGCCGAGGGCTCCCGTTGACCGGGGCGACTGCCATCTGGCTGTCCATCACCGGCGCGTCGGTGGTCGGCGCATTGCCGGGTACGTCCATGGGTGGCAGCGGTGCCATCTGGCGTACCTGCATGGCCGACTCGGTACCGGTGGAAAACTCCATGTCCGACGGACTCTGGTACGGCAGGTTGCGCACGATGCGCGGGGTAATCGCCAGCACCAGCTCGCTTTTGCTCATGTCGTCCTTGTTGCTGCCGAACAGCCGGCCCAGGCCAGGAATATCGCCGAGCCCCGGAATCTTGTTGCCGCTGGCGTTGTGGTCGTTGCGCACAAGCCCGGCTAGCACCTGGGTTTCGCCATCGTGCAGGCGCAGGCTGGTCTGGGCGTTGCGGGTGTCGACCTGGACCGGAATGGTGCCCTGGCGGGTGGCCTCCAGCGGGGTGGCGTTACTCACTTCCAGCGCCACCTTGATCGCCACCTCGTTGTTCAGGTGCACGGTAGGCTGCACTTCAAGCTTCAAACCGACGTCCAGGTAGGTGACGCTTTCGGTGATCACCGGGCCCTGAGTGGACGGCACCGAAGTGGCGCTGATGATCGGTACCCGCTGGCCGATGTGAATACGTGCCTGCTCGCGGTTGCTGACGCGGATCACCGGGCTGGCCAGGGTGTTGATGTCCTTGTCCTGGGCGTTGATCTTGGCCTGCGGTGCTGGCGCAATGCTGATGCGGCTGGAATCGATGCCACGCAACTGGTCGAGCACGCTCACCGGCTTGCCGTCGTTGCTTAACACGCCGAAAGTGTTGGGCCATTGCAGGCCAAGGTCGAGGATGCGCGAAGTGGCCACTTCCATCACCTCCACTTCCAGCACCACCTCGGGGTTGGATTGGTCCTGCGACTGCAGCAACTTCTCGGCCATGCGCACGGCGTCCGGGGTGTCGCGCATGGTCAGAGTGTTGAGGCGCTCGTCAACGAACACGTCGCGGGTCTTGAGCATGGTCTTGACCATGTTCAGCGCGGTGTTGGCATCGATGCTGGTGAGGTAGAAGGTGCGCATGACCAGTTCCTGGTAGTCCTTGGTCTTCTGCGGCGAGTCGGGGTACACCATCACGGTGTTTTCGTTGACGATCTTCTGGCGCAGCTGGTTCTGCTCCAGCAGCAGCGCCACGGCGTCCTCGATGCGCACCTCGCGCACGAAGATGGTGGCCTTCATGTCCGGGCGCATGTCCTTGTCGAAGATGAAGTTGATGCCGGCAACCTGGGACAGCACTTCGAAGATGGTCTTCAGGTTGGCATCGCGAAACTCCAGGGTGACCGGCCGCTCCAGCTTGCTGCGCAGCTGTGGGTAGGGCTGCGCGGTGCGCGCCTGGACGTTCTCGATGTCGCTGCGCAGCGCCATGCCTTTCTGGTTCTGCGGGTCCAGGCGCAGCACTTCGCGCATGTAGCGCTCGGCACCGAACAGGTCGCCCTGGCGCAGCGCGGCCTGGCCCAGCGCAACACGCTCGTCGAGGGTGCGAATCAACTCCAGTTGGCGGATGCCTTCCTGGGCACGGCGGTTGTTCGGCTCAAGGGTCAGCACCCGCCCGTAGCCCATGCGGGCATTGGCGAAGTCATGGCGGATACGGTCGGCATCGGCCTGGGTGATCAGCGCCTCGACAGCGGCCTGACGGCTATGGGCCAAGGCGATGTTCAGCTCCGTATCGCGCGGGTTGTCGCGCAAGGCCTCTTCCAGCCGTGCGATCCCGGCTTCGTACTGGCCCTCTTTCATCAGCTGGTCACTGTCCTTGCGCACCGCACTGGAGCCGCAGCCGGCAATGGCCACGCACAGCGCCACCAGCAGGAACGGGGCAGGTTTGCACAGCTTTGACGACTTCATGGTGCACTCCCTACAGACAAAGTCTGCGACTGATGCAAAGGCAGGTAGACCAGGCTCAGCTCTTCGGCCGATACCCGATCGAGGCGGTAGGTGTCTTCGATCACGTCGCCCTGGCGCACGACGTAGAGTTTTTCACCGCTCTGCAAAAAGATTTGCAGGTCGTCGTTGGTACCCATGCGGCCGATGAACTGGAACGGAAGCTCAGGGGCGGCTGGGGCTGCGGCCACGACCGGCGCGGCGACTACAGGTTGTTCGGTGACGGTGGCCAGGGCCTGGGGTTTGGTCCATTGCTGCTTGGGGAACAGGTCTCTGGAGGCCTGTTCCGGCCCTTTCGCGGCTAAAGCCGCCCCCACAGGTTCGGCGGCGCCCACAGGCCCTGTGGGGGCAGGTTTACCCGCGAAGGCCGCGACGCCGTCGTCCTGGCCAAACCAGTGCCCCGGCGCCCAGGCCAACGCTGCACTTACGCCGAGGAAACCGGCCCAGATGACTGCACGTTGTGTGTTCATCACGACCTCGACAGGTAAAGGGTCATGCGCAGGCGGGCGTTCAGCTCGCTGTCGCCGATGCGTTTGCGTTGCAGCTCGAGGTCTTCCAGCACCAGGGTCGGCAGTTGCTTGAGCAGGCCCTTGAGGAAGCCGCGAATCTGCGGGTAGCTACACCGCACCGGCAGCACGATCTGGTAGCGCGCCAGCTGGGTCTTGGGGTCGATGTCCAGGGCATACTCGCCACGGGCCAGGCTGATGTGCTCGGCACTGGCCAGGTGGTAAAGGCGCTCGATCAGTTCGCTGGCCTGGGGCTGGCCCGGCAGCTGCTGGCGCAGGCTGTCGAGCGCCTGCTGCTCGGGTTTGACGGCGATTTTCAGCTCGCCACGCTTGATCCGCTCCACCTGTACGCTGGCATCCGCCTCGGTGGCACGCAGCTCGCGCACGTTCTGCCACTGCGGCAGCACTCCGGCGCACACCACGCCCACGGCCAGCAGGCCTACCGCCACCGCCGCCAAGCCGACCGGGCCAACGCGGCGCAGGCGCTCCTGGAGTATCAGGCTGTTCAGCTCAAGGGCGCGCATGGCCGGTCTCCCAGGTGGCGGTGAGGGTGAAGCGCACCGGGTGCTCAGGCTGCGCGGCCAACACCTCGTGGTTGAGCAGCGACACATCGCTGAGTTCGTCGCTGGCTTCCAGCCGCTGGTGGTACTGCAGCATCGCTTCCAGGTTGCGTGCCTCGGCGGCGATGCGGACCTGGCCCTTGCGTGCGTCCGGGGTCAGGCCAAGCAACGCCACGTCGTCCTGCGGCATGGCTTCGAGCATGCTGAACAACTGCTGCCATGGGCGTTGCAGTTGCTGCGACACACTGCGCATCTGCGCCAGGCGCTCGGCCTGCTCACGGCTGGCGGCCGTGCTTTGCGGGGCGGCAGTGGCCGGACGGCGGCCCAGTTGCTGCTCCAGGCTGTGCACGCTGTCTTCCAGCTCCACCTGCTCGCTTTGCAAGGTGTACTGAAGCAGTACCAGGCTTGCGACCAGGGCACTGCCCAAGGCCAGTAGCGACCAGGCCAACGGGCCGCTGCGCCGGGGTTGGAATTCCAGTTCGAGGCGGCGCATGTCAGGCCACCGCCCGCCACATGGCGCACAACGGGTCGGCTTCGCTGGCCGGCTGGCACAGCTGCACCGCCGCCAGTTGCGGCACGTCGCCCCGGCCTGGGGCATGCAGGTACACCCGGGGCAAGTGCTCGCCATACAATTCGCAGGTGCGCTCTATCAGCGCTTGCAGGGCCTGGTCACTGTCGGCGCAACCTTGCGCCAGCACTTGCTGCCAGGCGCCACCCGCAGCCAGCAGCAGCACGCTGCGGCGCGGCTCGGCCAGCACGAACAGGAAGTCACCCTGCGCCAGCTGTGACGAGCAGCGGTTGTAGGCGGCCATCAGGTACGGCTGCACCGAGCGCAGGCTCAGGCGGCTTTCCCGGCCCAGCCCCTGCAAGCGTTGCAGGAGGGCTTCGGGCAGCGCCGTGGCGATACGGGCGGCACCGGCAGGTTCGGGCGACAGCACGATGCGCCAGTCGTCCAGCGGCTGCCCGTAGAGGTTTTCGAAGCAAGCCCGGGCGTAGGCGTCCAGCTCGCGTGGGTGGCTAATGGCATCACTCCAGGGCACCAGGCAGAAGCGGCTGTAGCGGGCCGACAGCAGCACCCGCAACTGGGCGCCACGTACAGCATGCTCGGCCAGCAGCGCGGCCAGTGCGTCGACGGCAGCTTCCCAGGCTGGTTGGGCGGCGTCGCAACTGAACTCGCGGCTGCCCAGCCACTGGTGTTGGTCTTTGTGCCAGCAACCCAAGCCGACACCTTCGGCGCCGAGCACGGCACAGAAACGATCAGATGAATGTGACACGGTTGATCTCCTCAAGGGTGGTGCGGCCATCGCGGACCAGGTCCAGGGCCGAAGCGCGCAGCAGGCGCAGGCCGCGCTGGCAGGCGAGTGTCTTGATTTGCGACAGGGGGCGGCGCTCGACGATCATCTGGCGCAGATCGTCGTCCAGGTGCAGCAGTTCGGCGATGGCGCTGCGGCCGCGGTAGCCACTACCACGGCACTGGCCGCAGCCCTGCACGCGGACGAACTTCCAGCCGGCCACGCCCTCGCGGGTCAGGCCCGAGCCATACAGGGTGTCGTCATCGTGTTCGCAGGGCGTGGCGCAGTGCGGGCAGGCCAGGCGGATCAGGCGCTGGGCCAGCACCGCGTTGAGTGCGGAAACGAAGCTGTAGGGGTCGACCTGCATCTGGCTGAAGCGGCCGATCACGTCGAACACGTTGTTGGCGTGGATGGTGGTGAACACCAGGTGGCCGGTGAGTGCCGACTGCACGGCGATCTGGGCAGTGTCCGGGTCACGGATTTCACCCACCAGGATCTTGTCCGGGTCGTGGCGCAGGATCGAGCGCAGGCCACGGGCGAAGGTCAGGCCCTTCTTCTCGTTCACCGGAATCTGCAGCACGCCGGGCAGCTGGTACTCGACCGGGTCTTCGATAGTGATGATCTTGTCCACGCCGTGGTTGATCTCGCTGATCATGGCGTACAGGGTGGTGGTCTTGCCGCTGCCGGTGGGGCCGGTAACCAGGATCATGCCGTAGGGTTCGGCGGCCAGTCGGCGCAGGGCGCGCAGGGTTTCGTCGGCAAACCCCAGGGCCTGCAACTGCACGCCGCTGACCCGGTCAGACAAGTCCTGCTTGTCGAGCACCCGCAGCACGGCGTCTTCGCCAAAGATGCTGGGCATGATCGATACGCGGAAGTCGATTTGCCGGTCACCCACGGCGACCTTGAAGCGGCCGTCCTGGGGGACGCGCTTTTCACCGATGTCCAGTTCGGCCATGACCTTGATGCGCGAGATCACCTGGTCGGCAAACGCGCTGCCACTGGCCTTGCCCGCACCGTTGAGCACACCGTCGATGCGGTACTTGATGGTCAGGCCCTGGCCGGTCATGCCCAGGTGGATGTCACTGGCGTGCAGCTTGAGGGCGTCGTACAGGGTGGAGTTGACCAGCTTGACCACGCGGCTCTGGTCTTCGCTGATGCTGGCCAACGACAGGCGTTGCAGCGGGTCGCCTTCGCTGCTGGCCTCGGCGTCATGGTCGAGGGCATCGACGGCGTGGAAGCTTTCTTCGTGGCGGGCCAGGAAGGTGGCCAGCTCGGCGGCGTGGGCCAGGTAAAGTGGCGCGCCTTGCAGCACATCGTCGATCCAGGCCAGGCGGGCGGGGTCGAAGGGGTCGGCGAACACGCCCAGCAGTTGGCCGCCCTGCTCGATCAGCACGAATTCGCGTTTCAGGCACTGGGCCAGGGCCACCTTGTCGAAGCGCGGGGTACTGGCCAGCAGGCTGTGGCTGTCCAGCACTGGGTAGTGCAGGGTCAGGCCGAGGCGGCGGGTGAAGGTGTCCGGGCTGTCGCAGGCCAGGCGTTCCAGGCAATTGAGCAGGCGCTCGTCGATGGCTTGCAGGCGGGCCTGGGCCAGCAGGTCGCGGGGGTAGGCTGAGAATGGTGGTGGATTCTTCGCGGGCATGCCCGCTCCCACAGGTTCACTGCAAACCTGAAGATCACCCGAATCCTGTGGGAGCGGGCATGCCCGCGAAGAGGCCGGTGCAGGCTGTTGCAGATCCCGGGTTGCATCGAATGCTTCTGGCATGGCCTGCGACTCCGCTCAGGGGCGCGTCGCAGGCTGGCTCGGCCAGGGGTGCGGGCGCCGCTATTCCCCTGTGAGCAGTTGATCGTCGTCGGGCCTCGGGGGCTTGGCGCCATTACGGCGGCGGTCAGCCAACACCCAGCTTCCATCGTACAACTGCAGGGGGAACGATTCGTTCCTGTTCTGGCGTCGTTCGACGAACCCTTCCGCCGGGTTGTCCGTGGCCCTGCGCCGGCGCTCGATGCCCATCAGGTCGAAGATCGCACGAGCCAGTTCCACCAGCGGGAACGGCTTGAACAGGACATGGCTAACACCGAGTTCGGCGGCCCGCTCACGCACTTCGACAGTGGGGTGGGCGGTGATCAGCACGAAGTGGCACTGCCTGTTCTTGCGTACGGCCTCCAGAACCTGAAAACCCTCCATGTCGGGCAAGCGGTAATCCAGCACGATCACTTGCGGTGCCAGGCTTGCAGCCTGTTCGATACCACTGGCACCGTCGTGGGCAACATGAACTTCCAGGCCTTGCGCCTGCAGGTACGCTTGCAGGTTTTGCGCAAGGGTCTGTTCGTCATCGACTACCAATACTCTGTTCACCAAGGTCGACTCCCAAGTACTGCCCGGTTCCCCGGTCTGCGAAGTGCGCCCTTGTACAGGCTTGAGCAGGCTTCGTGCCAGGCGTGAATAGTCATGTTGCACCGCTGTAAGTCTTTGATTCTACTAAAGCGCATGCCAAATCCCGAATCGTGGCGGGCAGGCGCACCCAGCCTCTTCCCCACAAGCGGGGAAACTGATGGCACATTGCCAAACCTTAATTCCCCAGCTTTGGGGGAAACACCATCAGGGGCCTCAGTCTGCCACCTCCACGTTAGCGGCGTCGCGCAAACGTTGGCGTACCGAGCGGCGCGCATCCGCTTCTCGTGTAGCGATGAGCGCCGCCCTGGCCAAGACCAGGCCCTGCTCACGTATGACCGAAGGGTTATCACTTTGGTTCTGCGCTCCTTGCAGTCTTTCCCGATTGGCAGCATAGAAAGCCTCCACTTCAGCCTGGCTCGGCGTGTCGACTGCGCTGAGCTGGGCGTACACCTGCTGGGCCGCCATGTCTTGCCGGGTGTACTCAGTGTACTGTGCCCTATCGAAACCCGCCTGCGCCAGACGCCGCTCGAAAATTGCCGGGCTGCCGAACGCCGCTTCGACCTCGCCCACATGCGCCGACACCTGCGCGTCGCTGATGGCGATGCCTTGGCGCCGGGCTTCCTGCCACAGCAGCTCCTTGTCGATCAGCTCGTCCAGCGCTTGATCGCGCAGGCGTTTGTACAGGCCCGGGTTGCGTATGCTGGTCAGCGCGCGGCCCTGGGCGCTCAGGTATTCGCTGAAGTAACGCTCCAGGCGCGTCACGCCGATTTCCACACCATTGACCCGCGCCGCAGGCACATCGGCCCAGCTCGCCTTGGCCAGCACCAACAGCAGGCACAGCAACACAATACGCATGGCAGCCTCCGCTCAAGGGGTATCCGGCACCGGCCGGTACGGGGTAACCGAGGTAAAACGCGGCCCTGGTAGCGCCACGGCCACCACATGGGCGCCCGCCATTCCCTGGCGGCGGCCTGGGCCAAAGCCCAAGGCCGGGGTCAGGCCAGTGGCCACATCGTGCAGGCCTTCCAACGCGGCAATCAGTTGCTCGCGACTGGCGTCACGGCCTATCTGCTTCAGCGCTTCGCTCAGCAACCGTAGCGCGCACAGGGTGTTAACCTGCAACGATGCCTGGCGCGGGTCGAGGCCCTGGCGCTGCTGCAGGCCGGCCAAGGTCGCCAGCCCCTGCTCGGTCCAGTCTTCCGGCACATAGGGATAGGCCAGGAACACCCGTTGCGACCATTGCTTGGGCAAGTGCACCACCGCACCGGCCACCTGGCTGGAGGCGGCGAACAGGTAGGGCTGACGGCCTGCCGCCTGCAACGCGTCGGCCAATTCGACAAAGGCCTGGGCTCGGCCAAGGAAGACGATGCCCTGCCCGTCCACGGCCTGGCCATCGAAGGCCTGGATGGCGGGCGCCCAGCCTTGCTGCTGCAGGCGCTCGCGAACCTGTTCAGCCAATGCGGCCTGCTCATTGCCGGCATACACCACACGTAGCTCGCCCGGGGCCAGGCCCAGCGCAGCACGGGCATAAGCGGCCAGGCTAAGCAATTGCACGGGCAGGCCGGGCAGCGGGTCGAAGATCTGTGGGCTGCCGCCGCTACGTGGCGTGCTGCCGATCAGGGGCACATTCTGTGGCGCCAGCAAGGTTGCCAGGCGTTGGTCAAGCATGGGTGCCAAGGGTGAGATCAAAGCGAACACGCGCGCCTGCTCCAGCAACCGCTGCAAGGCTTGCTCGGCGCTGGCAGGGTCGAAGCCCGGATCAAGCACGACCAGCTCCAGGCGCCGCCCGTGTATGCCACCTTGCTGATTGAGTTGTAGCACGCCGTCTTCCAGCACCGCACGTACCACCTGCCCCGCTTCGGCCAGCGGGCCGTTCGCGGGTAACAAGGTACCCAGGCGCAGCACGCCCTCCTCTACACCGGGGTCGCGTTCCTCGGCCAGGCGCTTGAGGTAGGCGGTAAGGTTACGCTGGTCGGCCAAGGTCAGCTCGAAGCGTGGCATAGCCGGGTCCAGGCGGTTGCCGGCCGGGTCCACGCCATGCTGAATGGCCCGGGCCAGGCTGCTGTCGGTATAAGCCGGGTAGCTGCGGCCGTTGGCCTCGCGCGCGCCTTGGCCAAGTACCAGACGTTGCCAGTCGAGGCTGGGCGGGCGTACGCCACCTTCCGCGCGACCACGGCCGTCGTTGCCGTGGCAGCTTGCGCAGGGCAGCACACTGGCGGGCACCGCCATGTCGCTGGCCCCAACCCGGGCTTGCAGTTGGGCGTCACTGCTGGAGACGCCCTCGCGGTAGAGGCGTTTGCCGGCTAGCTCGTGGTCGGTCAGGTCCAGCGCAGAGGCCGAAGTAGCGCATGCCAAGCCAACAAGCAAAACCGCCCAGGTGTTCATGATACTCACCGGCCTGCCAGTGGCTGGGTCAGCAGCTGCATGCGCTGGGCAATGGCCATGGCTGGCGCATCCGGACGGATCTTGCTCCAGCGTTTGCCCGCCACATCACCGGCAATCAACTGCGTCGAATGCTGCTCGGGGCTTGGCAGAAACTGGCCGATACGCCCGAGCACCAGGTCGACATTGGCCTTGTCCCCGGTCAGGAACAACCAGTTCGGCCCATCCACCCCCTGTTTCTCGGCAAACGCCTTGAGCGCCTGCGGGGTATCGTTAAGCGGGTCGCTGCTGATCGAGACGAAGGTCACCTGGCTGGCCAGCTGCGGCCCCATGGCCTCGCGCACTTCACGCAGTTTGCGGGTGATCAGCGGGCAGGCGTCGGTGCAGTGGGTGAAGATCACGTTGAGCATCACCACCTTGTCCTTGAGCACATCGCTGTAAAAACGCAGTTCGCGGCCGTTCTGGTCCTTCAGCACGGTGTCGGTGAACCAGGCCTGGGCATCGCGGGTGCCGCCGCCGCTGGTCATCGCCTGGGGCGCCGGCTGTGGCGCTGGCGCTTGCGGCGCATGGCCCTCGTGGGCGAACGCCACCGAGGCAAGGATATACAGGCAGCCACCCAGTACCAGCCAGTCGAACGCGCGCATGCCAGCGCGGCGGGAAGTGACAGTGCTCATGGTTGCACCTCGTGATGGTCGGCAATGGCCGTGCTCTTGGCATGCACACGGCGGGCGCTGAGGCGGTTGATTTCTTCGATCAGTACCGCCGGGTCGGTGAAACCGTAGTAACGCGTCCAGTGCCCGCTGCGCCCGTCACCGACCAGAATCAGCGGCGGGTGCTGACTGAGGTCGGCACTGAAGCTGCCCAGGCCCTTGAGGGTTTCGGTGATGGCGTACGGGGTTCCGGTCAGCCAGCTCCAGCCTGGCCCCTTCTGGAAGGCCTTGGCGTAGTCTTGCAGGCGCTTGGCGTCGTCACGCTGCGGGTCCACGCTGATCGACACCAGGTGGATTTCCTCGCCTACCCGGCCACCCAGTCGTTGCTGGACCTTGCCCATGATCGACGACACCACCGGGCACACCGTGGTGCAGCTGGTGTAGATGAAGCCCATCACGACCAGGTGATCACCTACCAGGTCTCTCTCCAGCCGCACCGGCATGCCGTCCTGGTTCAGCAGCGAAACGTCGGCAAAGCGCACGCTGGTCTTTTCCTGGCTCGCCGCCGGAGGCGGCTCGGCGTGGCCTTTGTGATCGTGTCCGGCGTGGGCCAGGGCCAGGTTGCTGGCCAGTGCCAGGCTCAGGGCCAACAGTGTGAAAGCAGGCTGGGTGTTCATCGCACATTCCTCACGTCAGTCTGGGAAGCGTTGGTCGCTGCAGCCGGCAGGACGCGCAGGCTGGTGTAGTTCTCTTCGGCAAACTTGCGCCCCAGCGAAGGCGACTGCACATGCAGGTACCAAGCGCCAGCCTCGGGCAGGGTCAGGGCCGCCTGGTACACGCCCTCGCCCACCTCCCGCAGTTGCAGGTTGCGGGGCATCGACGACGGCGCCAGGAAGTAGCGCAAGCTCAGGTCATTCAGGCCCAGCCGTGGCTGGCCGTCGTCGCCGACAATGCGAACGCGCGCGTTGATGGCGCTGTGCTGCGACAACGGCTGGTCCAGGCCAATGAACTCGGCATGCGCGCCCTTGCGCTTGCCGGTATTAGGGGCTTCGGCCACGTCGGTGCTGAAGCAGTGGATGATTTGCGGCTGGTTGAGCAGGAAGGCCACGTCGAACTTGCCGGCGGCAGGCAGCTTCACCGTCGAGCTGTATACCCCAGGCGCCACCTCGCGCAGGCTGCGGTCGACGACGAGGGCGGCGCGGGCCTGGTGGCCACGGTTGTTGTAACCGGACATCGGCGCGTTCATGCCTTCGGCGTAGAAGTAGGTGGTGTTGTCCACCGGGTTGACCACGAACACCGAATTGTCGTCACGCGATACCGACAACCCCTGGGCCAGCGGCAGGTCACCGGCCTGGCGCGGCGCCGCCGGGCCTGCCTCGAAGCCCTGGACAATGGGCGAGCGCCCCTCACCGAGGCTGGACAGGTTGATCATGGTCACCTTCGGCGAAGCCAGCCCACGCACGTAGGCATAACCCTTGGTGAAGGTGAGCTGGTACGGTTCGGCCGCCACCGGGATGTGGTGGATCAGCTTGTCGGTACTGGCGTCGATCACCAGCGCCTGGTTTTCCAGGGTGTTGAGCACGATGCCGTAACGGCCATCACTGCTGAAGCGCATGGGCCCCAGGCCCTGCTCGGCCTTGACCGTATGGCGCAGCTGGTGGCTGCGGGCATCGAACACTCGCACGCTGCCTTCCTCGCCATCGACCACGTACACCGCCTGGGACAGCGCCGAATAGCTGAACGACAGCGGGTGCGGGCCCACCTTGATGGTTTTGGTCAGGCGCATTTCCGGGATGTCGATCACACTCAGGGTGCCGCTGTCACGGTTGCTGACGTAGGCAAAGCGCGAGTCGGCGCTGAACGCGATTTCGTGGTGCCCGGTGCCGGTGTTGAAGCTTTTCAGGGTCGTGCGCCCCGGCACGTCGATCACCGTGACCCCACCCTTGGCCGGGTCACGGCTGTTGTTGCCCACCCACAGCCGGTGCTGATCAGGTTGCAGGGCCACACGCAACGGCTGGTCGCCAGCGTCCAGGTCGGCCACGCGGGTGAAGGTTTCGGTATCGATCACCGCCACCTTGCCACGCTCGGGGATCGACACGAATACCTGCTTATCGTCGCTGGTGGCCGCCCAGTCCATGGGCCGCCCGGGCAGGTCGATGCGCGCCATGGTGCTGGTCACGCCGCCCACCGAGACGGTGGGGTCGATCACCGTCAGGCTGGCGTCGTTGTTCAGCATCAACAGGAAGTAGCTGTTCAGGTCGAGCAGCGGTCGGGCACCGATGCTGCTCTTGAGAAACAGCGCAACCCGCGCCTTGCAGCTCAGGTCACGGTCGCCCACCGGGGCCGACTGCGCCGGGTCGATCCACGCCCCCGGCGCCATACCCGATAGCGGCTGGCCACTGGTCTGGTCGCTGAGTTTGAAGCGGATGTTGGCGAAGCCGCCTTCTTTCAGCTCGCCCCCGGCCAGCGGCCGGGCCTCGAACTCCACGGCTACGCCATCCCGGATGAGCCGGTGCGGGGCCTGCGGTTCGGCCGTTTCCTGCAACAGCTCGCGGGGATCGCACCAGAGCTTTTCATACGCCACGCCCAGGCCGATCAGTGCCACGCCCAGTACTACCCCCAAGTAAGCAGGGCGAGTCTTCTTGTTCATGCTCGCGCTCCCCTTCCGTCACTGCGCCGGGGCCGTTGCCGGCGGCGCTTCGTTGGTCACCCGCAAAATTCCCCACAACCCCGAAAGGTTGCCGTAGGCGGCGTAGTCGCGGAACAGGTAGTCACCCGCCACCGCGTTGGCACCGCCGGCACTGGGCAGCATGAAGCTGAAGTGTGCCGCTGGCAGTACGCTTTCCTGGGCGCCGATGTACATGGCCATCGGGTTGTAGCCGAAGCGCACCGAGCCGATGCCGGGCAGGCTCATCGGGTAGCCATCCGCGTCGCTCTTCTCGGCCTGGTAGTTGTGCAACGGCCACAGGTGCCCATCGAGCTGGTAGGTAATACCGCGGCTGCCACCACTGGGCATCAGCACATGGCTGCGCACAGGCTGGCCGGGCTTGGCATACATCACCGGGGTTTGCGGGTCACCGCCAACCAGGGCGTTGCTGTAGGCCATGTGCGCGTTGGGCACATCGGCCAAGCCGAAGCCGTCGGCATGGCCGAACGGTGCATCCGGCGCCAGGCCAAAGCGCAGCCACAGCGGTTCGGTCTTGTAGTTCATGGCCATGTTGCCGTTGTCTTTCGGGTCGCCCGGCACGCCGTTGCCTTCGGTGGCGATGCCTTCGACCGGGCGGCCGTCAGCCCAGCGCATGTTCATCGAGCGCTGCCACACCGTGACCAGGTCGCGGTAGTCAGGCTGACCGGTAACCTTGACGGTTGCCTGGGCCCGGCTGGCGGTGTCCTCGGTCCAGGTTGCGGTTTGCGGCAGAATGCTCATGCCACCCACCAGGCCTTTCTGCGGCTGCTTGATGAAGTCCGACGGCGTCAGGTTCAGACCACCGAACTCGATTGCCGTGGTGTTGATGTTGTCCACCGTGCGGCCCAGTTGCAGCACCGGTTTGCCTTCGCGCTCCAGGTGGCCGGCGTAGTATTGGTACACCCGGCTTGGGTAGGCTCCGCTGTTGCCCGCCCGGGGTGGTACGGTCTGCACCGGGTTGGCACCCACGTTGGCACCGTCGGACTTGGTGATGTCGTAGGCCAGCAACTGGGCGTGCAGGCCCACATGGCTGGACGGCCGCATCAGGTTGTTGTTGAAGGCGGTGGCCCCTTCGCTGTCGAAGCGGTCACGCTTGACCACGTTCTGCATCACGGCCGTGCTTGGCAGGTCTGGCATCACCAGGGGCAGGCGGTTTTCCAGGGTGATGCTGATGCAGTCGCCCGCGTTGGCGCGCAGCACCAGCGGCTCCACCGGTACGCCAGCCTTGAGCTTGCCGGTAGTGGTGTCCAGGTCGGCCTTGCGCACGTACAGCACGGCGGTCGGGTCATGCAGCGGGGCGCTGTGGCCGCCGACGGTGAAGGTGGTGCCGTCCTCTTCATCCACCACCGTGACCTGCGGGATGCTGGTTTTGCGGCTGTTGAACACCAGCGTGCCGCCATTGGCCTTCAATGGCCCGCCGACATGCTGGCCCGCACCGGCCGGGTCGTTAATGCTGACGCCGTTGCGGTTCTCAAGGATGTCGTTGGCCAGCGCCGCGACAATCTCGTAGCTGCGTTTGACCGTGGTGCGGGTACCGATGCCGTTGGGGTTGGCCGTGGTTTTCGGGCAGATACCGTCAAAGTTCACGGTATTGCGCATGGCCACCGGCTGGGTGTTGTTCGGCAACGGGAACAGGTCGGCGCGTTGGGCGGTGTAGTTGCGCATCACCCCCCAGATACCGTTCCAGTAGCCTTCCAGCGCCGCGTCCATGGAGTACAGGTAATCACCATTGGTAGCGGCGGAGCTGGAAATCATCGACACCGGTGCCATGAAGCCCATCTGTTCGGAGATACCGATCATCTGCGAGGCCTTCCAGCCCGAGCTGGAGCTGTTACCGAAGCCCGAGCCATTCTGCAGCCACTTCACACCGTGCAGGGTGACGTTGTGCTCCTCTTCATGGCCACCGGCGTGCAGGCGCAGGCGCACGTTGTCGCCAGAGTAGGTGCGCAGCATGGGCGTGAACGGGTCGCCCGGTTCGCTGCCGGCCTTGTTGATGTGCGGTGGGAACAGCGTGGTCCCACCGGTTGGGCCAACGGCCGAGGTGATCGCCGACGGCGCCATGTTCATGGCCGGGATCGCACGGTCGGTACGGCTTTGCAAGGCATAGCTCAGGTCGCCGGCCAGGCCGTCCGCCTGCATGCCGCGTTTGCCGTCGGGGCCGACCTTGTTCGGGTCGAACACGCGCAGAGCCAGCGGCTCGTTGCGGTAGTTGACGACGAACATGCCCGGGTCATCCACCGAAATCGCCTGCGGGCAAGGCCGGCTTGGACAACCAGGGGCCAGGCCACCGCGCGATTCGACCACCGATTCCAGCAGGTTGGATGCCTTCTGCCGGACTGGCGGGTTGATGGCATAGCGGAAGCTGTCGGCCGTGGCCGGGTAGGACTGGCCATTGGGGATGCCGTCCGGGCCTGCGCCCACGTACACACCGGCTTCATAGGCGTGCTGGAAGTCGCTGTACTCCAGGAAGAACTCACGGTAGCTGTCGTTCTTGCCATCGCCATCGTGGTCGCCCGTCTTGATTACCGCTTGCCACGAAGTCGGCCCACCGTCCTGGCGTGTAGCCGGGTTGTACAGCTGTTCGCCGGTTTCGGCGTGGTACCAGGTAGAGCCGGCCGGCTCGGCCAGCACGGTGGCATACAGCCCCAATTGCTGGTGGGTCGATGGGCCGAGGTGGTCGTGGGTAAAGATGGTGCCCAGGCCACGGTCGACGTTGTTCACGTTCACCAACGGGTCTGCGAACCAGCGCTGCATGGCTGTGCGCGCGCCCAGCCAGTCGGCCCGGCCGAAGCGGCCGAAGAACGGGTGCTGCTTGGCTTGCGGGCAGGCGGCGGTGCCGTCGCGGCTGTCGCCCTCGGTGCAGCCGTTGTAGGCCCGTATGGCGTGCACACGCTCCACCACGCTACCGGGCGAGAGAACGCCGTCTTCGTAGTTCCAGCCGTTGGCCGAGCCGTCGGCGGCGGTCAGGTCCCACTTGGGCAGGTGGATGTGCTGGCCGATCACGTCGGTAGGGGTGCGTACCTGGTAGTCGTCCATTTCATAGAACGACGGGATCAGGTTGGTGTGGGTGTACATGGTGCAGTCGAAGGTGTTCATGCGCATCACCAGCGGTTCTGGCGGGCGCTGCTTGGTGATGACTGGCCAGGCGTCTTCCCACAGCGCCAGGATGCGCGCCTGCGGGAAGTGATAGCCGACCTTGTTGTACACCGCGTCGAACTGGATGTTGGCGCCCTTGTAGATGCGCGGGCGGTCGGCGGTGAAGGTGGACGAACCCCGGAAGTTCATGCCGGTGAGGCTCTCGCCGCTGACAAACTCGCCTACCCCCGAGGTTTGCGTCAGACGCTTGCCGCGGTCGTCCATGCAAGGTTCGTAGAACGGGGCGCCGGCCGTGGGCAAGGCACCGTTGGTGCGGAACGCCTTGGCAACGGGTTGGCTGCCGGGCACCAGGGCAAAGCTTGGGTGCTCGGCCTTGGCGTGGAACTGCATGGCGGCCTGTTCGACATCGGTGCCTTCTTCCGGCAGGTAGATGGGCTTGGCCTTGTGCACCACCTTGGAGAAGTCCAGCTTGGTAGTGGTGGTGACTGCTTCACCGCCTGCAGACACGCCGTCCAGCGCGTGCCGGCCCAGGCCGCCATCCCAGCCATCGACCTGGTTGGGGTCCAGGTTTGCCCACAGGGCTTTGCCGCTGTCTTTCAGCTGCCGGGCCAGGGCCGGGTCGAGCATGTCCAGTGGCGGGGTTGGCGGGCGGTTGCCCACGCTGCTTTCCATGCCGCCGATCCAGAACGGATAGCCTGGGTTTTTCAGCGTGCCATCGGCGTTGCGGTTGGCATCGGTGCGGTCGACCAGTGCCAGCGAACCGACTGCCTTGCGCGCTGGCGTTTCATTGGCGTGATCGTCGTCGCCTTCTTCTTCGTCGTCATCGTCATTGGCAGCGACCAGTTCTTCAGACAGTTTGGGCACCA
Source organism: Pseudomonas sp. NBRC 111133 (assembly GCF_001320605.1). NCBI lineage: Bacteria > Pseudomonadati > Pseudomonadota > Gammaproteobacteria > Pseudomonadales > Pseudomonadaceae > Pseudomonas > Pseudomonas sp. NBRC 111133. Next base: position 20,102 of record NZ_BCBJ01000001.1, read on the forward strand.
CCACCACTTTGCCCGGCATCGGCGCCATGGCCTTGCCGGGCAGCGGCACGATAGCCGGAATCGGCGTACCGGCGACGATCTCGCCATCAGGCAACGCCCGGGCGCCAACGGCCGGCTTTCCGCTGCGCAGGGCGAACGGCGTGCTGTGGAAGCCATTTTCGCCCTGCCCGCTCACCTCCAGCCGGGTGCCTTCCTCGAACACGTCATGTACCCGCCACATGGCCCACATGCCCTGGGCGAAGTGCGGGTAGAAGTGGCAGTGGTAAATCGCGTCGCCCGCCACCCGGTTGCGGTTACCCGAACCGCCGTTGGCGATTTCGTAGGTGTAACCAATGCCCGGGCCGATGCCTTGGGCGTCGATGTAGTCGGAGTTGTCGTCGTTGGGGTTGAACAGCCACTGGTGGCCATGCAGGTGGAAAATGTGCTGTTCGTGGCCATTGTGGGTGTTGCGGAACTTGGTGAAGTCGCCAATGTAGCTGTGGTGCACGTTGGCGGGTTCTGCCGGGTACAGGGCCATGTTGGCCTTGACGCCGACGGCGCTGGCCGGCGGCGTTTCGCCTGGGCGAATGTTTTCCAGGCCGACGTTGGCTGGCACGTCCACGAGGGTGCCGATATCGCCTACGGTGTGGGCACTGAGGAAGAACTCCTCGTACGCGCACGACAGGCAGTCGTGCATCGGCCCCACGCCCAGGCGGTTGGCGACCACTTCAGCGCCCATGCCGCCAGAACCGTAGTTGATCATGAACGAATCGCGGGTCGGCTCCAGCACATGGCCCATCACCGGGTCCGCCCAGTAGCCCGGGAAGGCTTGGGTGGCGGCGACCTCATCGGCAAACTGCGAGGCGAAGTCGCGGAACGCTTCCAGCCGGTTGGGCAGTGCCGGGTTGCGCTTGTTGACGCTCTCCAGCGGGTAGGTCGAACGCGGGAAGCTGCCATCGGGGTTCGGCCCCATGACGATGGCGTCGGTTTCGCTGTTGAGGATTTCATTGCCGTCGACCATGGCAATGATCGGCTTGCCGGCCTTGCCCTCAGTGAGCCACGGTTCGGCCTGCGGGTAGCGGGCCTGGTAATCGATCACCGGCTGGCCGGTGGCGGTGCGGCCGGTGGTGGCCAGGCGCATTTCTTCTTCGGTCAGGGTATTGCGGTAGGTTCGCCCACCTTTGGGTACAACCACCACCTGGCCAAACAGGCCGTTGGCAACGTTACCCGCCCCGCCCTGGCCGCCAAAGGTCGCGCCCTGGCTGGTGGCCGCAAAGGCCCCTTCACGCTCGGCGTACAGGGTGTAGCTGCGGGTGTTGCCGGGCGACACCAAGAAGTTGCCATTGCGGCCAGTGTTGGCGGCGATGTCGCCAATGCTGTTGACCGCCTGCATGCCGTTTACCTGGAAGCCGACATGCCGGTCATTGACCTGCTCGTCGGCAACGAAATGTTCACCACCTTCGTTTTCGACCTCGGTTTCCGGGCCTTCCTCCTCGCCTTCGACCTCGTTTTCTTCGGGGTCGATACCGTGCTTGTTGGGGTTGGCCTGGTACGCCAGCAGGTTGGTCAGGTTGACCGTGAGGCAGTCACCGGCGGCCACCCGCAGCACGATCGGCCGTGGGCGCTTGTCCGGGCGCAAGGTGACCTTGCCCGGGACAGCGGCCCCGCCCTTGCTGAGGGGGACCTGCTTGTCGTCCACCACATCTTCACGAAGGGCGAACATCATGCCGTTGGCGTTTTGTGCGCCAAGGCGGTTGAACATCAGGGGCTGGTCCAGCGCCACCACGTTGGCGACCAAGGTGCGCTGGCACTGCACGGCCGCCTCGCTGGTCGTTTCCCAGCCGAGCAGGGCCAGAACGAGTGATGACAGAAGGGGGCCTTTGCGTGGCGTAGACATGCTGCACCTCCGGGGCACGGGGACTCTGCGCAGGTGTGGAGCAAGGTGTGTGCCAGAAGAATATTTATATTCTTTTCAGTTAGTTACGGTAGCAACCGAAACAGATTGGGGAGGATCACCCGGCAGCAGTCCCCCGAATTGGGGGTATCTCGCTGAATTTCTTGAAGACGACGTGATCACTGTGGGAACGGGCATACCGTCACGCTGATCATGGTGTGGGTAAACCGTGAGTCGAACACGGCCAGGCTCATCAGCCCGTGCTGCATAATCGGCCGTACCTTGTTCCAGGCCTTGGTTGAGTGGAGGTCGAAGTCATCGATATTGCGATGCATACGGTCCCGCGCCTCGGCAATGGAGGCATTGGCCTTGTGCTGCAACTGGCGCAAGTGGGCACTCTGCAGGGCGTAGTACTCGCCCAGCTTCATCTTCACTTCCAGCTCGATCAGGTGCACGCCGTTGTACAGATACTGCGTCGCACTGTTCAGGTGCCGCACGGCGTTCTGAATACCGGGCGACATGCAGGGCGCAAGGCGTTGGCTGGCGGCGTTAAGGGCCCGCTGGATTTCGGCACGCGCGTTCTTGTCGATGTAACCCTGAAACTCGATTTCCTGCTGGTCATACTCCGCCTGGAACGCTGCCCGTTTCGCTTCGTCGTAGCGTTCCTCAAGCCGCTCGTCACGCTCCAACTGTGCCCGCTCCACCAACCGCTGGCGCTCCACCGTCAGGTCGGTGAACACCGGTGGTCCGTCGCCGGTCACGGGCTCCAGCGATAGCACCTTCTGCGCCGCCCACTCCCGGTGCATAGCACGAATGACATGCAGGAGCTGCGAGGTTTGCAGCTGGTAGGCCCGCATGGGGTCTTCGCGCCAGACCTAACGCCTCACCACCCAGTTCAAGCGCTGGTGGTTGAACTCCTGAATCAGGCCAACGGTGTCGTCAAGCACCACCGCCAGCACACCGTTCTCCAGCGTGGGCCGGTTCATCGCGTTGACCAGGTATCCCTTCAAGGCAAACCGGCGCAGCCAGCGGGTACGGAAGCCATGCGCACTGTCGAACGGCGAGCACCCATACTGCGCGTATTCGAGAACATCCTTGTCGACCTGCAAGTTGTCGGGCGTCATGGCGATGCCCAGCAACTCGGGATTGTGACGCGCCTGAGTCAGGTCTCCCCCTTCGAAGCGATGGGCAGGCGCCTGGCCCTGCTTGGAGGCATTCAACACACTCACCGGCCAAGGGTCGCTGGAGAAGGCCAGCCAGGCGCTGCCATAGCGGTCGGTGTCGATGTTGAGGAAGGACGAGGGAATGTCGTGGTTTTCATTCACGCATTTTCGGGCAGCGATGCGGGGAGGCTCTCTGACGACTCGTAGGGGTTGAAGCGGCGCAGATGGCCCTGCTCGCTCACTTCGTAGGCATGCCAGACCTGCTGGTCGAGCAGCACGTACAGGTGCGCCTCGAAATAGCGAGCAAGCAACAGAGGGGTATCGGTTGGGCCGGGCATGAAGGGGGCCTTGTCTTCCAGCGTGCTGAAGACGGGAACACTATCGGGGAATCAGTTCTTCAAAGAGTCTGGGACTTCCTAAACAGCTGTAGAATCTGTCTCTTCGAAAAATTACCAGACATTTCCTGGGCAACATCTTGATAAATGCTGGCCTCATGCAGTGGTCGTCAGCAAGTTACATCCCCATTGAGAGCAACTGTATTGCACAAAACCGGAAAGCTGGCGCGATCGCTGTGGGAGGGTCGTACCCGCTTCCACAGCGATCGCGCCAGCTTCCCTTCAGCCGACCAGACCGCGTACGCAGAAATACAGAATCGAAGGCCCCATCAAGCACCCCAACCCGGTATGGAAGGTAGCCGTCAACGCCCCATACGGCACCAACCGCCGGTCCGTCGCCGCCAGCCCCGCCGTCACCCCCGACACGGTCCCCGCCAAGCCACCAAACACCATCGCCGAACGCGGGTTATCCAGCGCCAACAGGCTCGCCGACACCGGTGTGAACACCATCACCAGGATCGCCTTGATCAGCCCGGTAGCAATCGAAAGCGCCATCACATCCGAGCTCGCCCCCAGCGCCGCCCCGGTCACGGGCCCGACGATATAGGTCACCGCGCCCGCGCCGATGGTGGTCATACTCACCGCATCGCGGTAGCCGAAGGCATAGGCCACCGCCGCGCCGACAATGAACGGCAGCACCGTGCCCAGCAACAACGCCACCGCGCCAATCATTCCCGCCTTGCGCGCCTCGGTGGCCTGCACTTCGAAGGCCGTGGCAACGATGGCGAAGTCGCGCAGCATGGCTCCGCCCATCAGGCCGATACCGGAGAACAGCGCCATGTCGGCCAGGCCCTTCTGCCCCCCGGTGACGGTGCCGCCTACCCAGGCCAGCACCAGGCCAATGACGATGGCGATGGCCGAGCCGTGCACCCGGCCGAAGGTGAGGTACTTCGACAGCACGACCGACAGCCACATGATGGCGCCCACCACGGCAAAAGCGGTGATCAGGCCGTTGTGTTCCAAGGAATTTTCAATGATCGGCCACATGTTCAACGACCTCCTGCAGGGGCAACCTGCGCGTTGGTTTCGGGGCTGGCATCAAGCGCGGGCAATGGCTCACCCCGATGGCTGCGGCTGATCAGAGCGATGGTCAAACCGCACACCAGTACCGCGCCTACGGCGGCCAGCAGCGCCACCGGCCCGCCGTGCAGGGCGGTGACCACGTTCTGCTGGGCCGCCATGGCCACCACGACCGGGATGTACATCGCGCCCCAGAAGCCCACCCCGAATTCACATTCCTTGCTCATGCCGCCGTTGCGGTGCATGTACAGCCGTGCGCAGATCAGCAGGATCATGGCGATGCCAACCCCGCCCACATTGGATTTGACGCCCAGCAGCACGCCCAGGAAATCGCCGACGATAACGCCGGCCAGCGTGCAGACCGCCAGCAGTGCCACACCATAGATAATCATTGTTGTTGTCCTCAGGTAGTGTCGAAGTTGCTTGTTGTTGTTCTTCGTAAACACACATTGATGCGGCTATCTCGATCACTGTGGGAGCGGGCTTGCCCGCGAAGCAGACGATGCGGTGGATGGCACGGGCTTCGCCCGTGCTCGCGGGCAAGCCCGCTCCCACAAGGACCGCGCAAGCTTCCAGATCTTGAACAAGACCGTTTTCAGATTGACCGTGCCAGCAGACTGCCTCTTCATCGGTTCTTGGCCACCTCCTGGCGCAGCAGCGCATCCAGGGTGTCCCAACGGGTACCTTCCACCGCCACCACCCTGCCCTGCTCAAACACGGGCCGGGCCAGCCCGCTGAGCACGCTGCCGGGTGGCATCTCAAGGTGCAGGCGCACGCCGCGTTCATAGGCATTGCGCAACGTAGCACGCCAGTCGACCACCCGCGCCATGTTGCCGGCCAGGTCGTCACGCAGGCGCTGAGGGTCGAACACAGGGCGTGCACTGCTGCCACTGAGGTACGTAATGCATGGTCGTTGCAGCTCGACCGTGGCAAAAGCATCGGCCAGCGCCGCAGCCGGGCCATCCAGCAACGGGCAATGCGACGGCACACTGACTGCCAGACACCTCGCCACGCCCTGGCCCTGCCGGCGAGCCCTGGCGGCCACCTCAGCCATCGCCGTATCGCTACCGGCAATCACAATCTGGTTTTCACTGTTGAGGTTGGCGACGTATACCTCACCACCCACTTCGATCAGCAGGCGCTCGACGGTGGCCAGGTCCAGGCCGCTTAGCGCGGTCATGCCGTAACCTTTCGGATAGGCACCTTGCATCAGTTCGCCACGCAAGGCGACCAGGCGCACGGCATCGGCAAAGCTCAAGGCACCCGCCACGACCGCTGCAGGGTAAGCACCAATCGACAAGCCCGCCACATAATCCGGTGCCGGGCTGCGTTGCATCAACCAGCGCGCCCAGGCCACGCCACTCAGCAGCAGGCACAGCTGCACGGCGCGGGTGTTATGCAGGGCTTGCTGGCTGTCCATCTCCAGCACCTGCTGGCCGAGGACATCACTGGCCTCTTCCAGCAGTTGCCCGCAACCTTCAGGCAGGCGTTGCAGCATGCTCACCTGCTGGGCACCCTGGCCGGGGAAGGCGAACAGGCTGCTCATGCGGCACGCTCCATCACGGCCCAAGGGTCGCTGACCAGGCGCGGGCCATGGGGCGACTTGAGCAGCACGCGGGGCGTAAAGCTGGCCCACTCGCGCAGGGCGACCGCACCCGCCGGGGTTTCCAGTTGTACATCGATACGGCACGGCGCGCAGTCGAGAATATCCAGCAGCTCCCGCGCCTGGGCGCGGGCCAGCGGTCGTGGCGTGCGCAGCAGCAGGTCCAGGTCACTGTCGGCGTGTACCACTTCACTGCCGGTCGCAAGCTGGTACCCCACCCCACCCGTCGGCCCCCAGGGCAAGCCACGGGCCTGCAGTACCGGGGTGACCGAAGCCAGTGCCTGCACTGCAGGCCATGGGCTTTGCTCATGCACGCGCAATGCTTCAGGGCCTTGATGACGCTGGATATCGGTCAGGCGCATCAAGGCACCCAACCGCTGCGCCCGGCCGGGACCGCGAAGCCCAACCGCCACCCAGCCCGCTTCACAGGTGGCACGGCGCACCACCACCGGCTGACCGCTTGCCAACACCTCCAGCGCCCACTGCGGCGCGTCCGTGGGTAAGCCCGACACAGGCATCCCCCACAGCAGGTCGTGCGGCCTTGGCGCATTCATCTCAAGCGCCCTGCCACTGGCGGCGCAGCTGTTCGCGCACCTGGCGCGAAGCACTGCGGTTTTCCCCCGCTAGCCGCGACGACAGGTCAGTCGAGCTACCAATATCGCGTACCGCTTCGGCCAGGCAGGCACGCACCTGCACAATGTCGGCGCTGCGCGGCGCCTCGGCGTTGTCCACGGTCAGGCGGCGCCACAGCAGGCCCAGCGAGGCGTAACTATCCAGGTCGTAGGCCATGGGCGGCACTTCGGCGGCCAGGGTCTCCAGTTGCTCGACGCTGCGCAGGGTAATCCGCGCCGCCGCCGCCTTGCCCATTGCATGTACCATCACGCCTTCATCGTCCAGAGCAATCAGGCGCTGGGCCTGATAGCCATGAGCCAGGAAGGCACCGGACATGGCCTTGCCAACCAGCAAACCGATTATCGGGTGCCCGGCCAGCCGCGCCTGGGCATAGGCCTGCACGGCACCGGCCAAGGCCTGATGGATACCCAAGGCCTCCTCACGGCGGCCATAGGCCTGGCTGGGTACATCGATCACCGCGACAATAGCCCGCTTCTGCCCGTTGCGGTCAGCCGCCACCACCTCGCTCACGGCCTTGGCCAGGCCCCAGCCTTCCAGCAGGCCGACCTCGCCCGAGCGGGCGCGGGGGAATGGGTTTTCAGCATCAGGCACCACGGCGATGAAGCGGGCCAGGCGGTTGTCCAGTTCGCCATCGATCACCCTCAACGACGCTGGGTAACCGGGCAACGCTTGCCCGCCGGCCAGGCCCGGCAACCAGTTCATGGCACGGTTCATTGGGCTTCTCCTTGATAAAGGGCGCGTACGGCAGCGGCATCCAGTTGCGGGCAGTCATCGCCCAGCCGGGCCAGCCTGCCCAGGAACCAGGCATGCTGGCTGGCGCGATCTGTGGAAGGTGCGTCCAGCAGTTGCAGCAAGCGTTCGCGCAGCGCATCGGTGTCGTCGGCCACATAGCCGTCCACCAATCCGCTTGCATGGCGCTGTTCGCCACCGGTCAGGCTCCAGATGAAGGGGCGGTCCTTGGCGTCGTACTCGCCGATGCCGGCTTCCTGCTCGATCACCTGCGGGCCGTTGAGGCCCAGGCGGGCTTCGCGGGTAACCAGCAGGTGGCTGCACAGGCCAGCGGCGATGGACATACCACCAAAGCAGCCGACCGAACCTGCGATCAAGCCGATCACAGGTTGCCAGGCCCGCAGTTCGACAATAGCGGCCTGAATCTCGGCAATGGCTGCCAGGCCCAGGTTGGCCTCTTGCAGGCGCACCCCGCCCGTTTCCAGCAGCAACACGGCGCACGTGGGGATGCCGTTGCGGTTATCTTCGATGGCCAGCTCCAATGCGCCGGCGATTTTGGCACCGCCCACCTCGCCCATGCTGCCGCCCTGGAAGCCGCCTTCGATGGCGGCTACCACCGTTTGGCGCTCGTTCAGCCGGCCCTTGGCGATCACCACCCCATCATCGGCCTGGGGCACGATGCCCTGGCGCGGCAACCAGGGTGACATCAGCCGATCGAACGGCCCCAGCAATTCACGGAAGCTGCCCGGGTCGAGCACGGCACGCGCCCGTTGGCGGGCGCCCAGTTCGACAAAGCTGCGGCTTTGCAGCAGGCGTTCAGTGTCAGTCATGGGCAATCTCCTCGAAGCCTTGCTCAAGGCGCAGGCGCACCACGCCAGGGGTGGCGCCGAAGTCATGGATATCGATGTTCACGGCCGGCCAGGCGCGGCCCTCGAACAGGTGCTGGAACAGATGCGCCCAGCGGGCAGCACTGCCGTTGACCGAGGTGACCACCTGGATGTTCAGGCTCCCGGCAGTGCCAGGCTCGATCAGTACTTCCAGGTCGCCAGAGCTGACGCAGCCCACCCGCGTGCGACCGCGCCCCGGTTCGGCGGCGGGAAATTGAAAATTCAGGGTTTCCATGTCACAGGCTCCCGGCTTTGTCGAAGAACAGGCAGGCGGCCAGCAAGTCGGCGGCGCCGCCCGGTGAGGCGTTCAGGTGCAGCAGGTGCTGGTCCAGCTGGCGCAGTTGCCGGCGCCCGGCCAGGGTAGCGCTGCCGCCTTCGGCCAGTACGGCCAGCGCGCCCTGCTGCACGGTGGCCAGGCCGGCTGGGCCGCTGCGCCAGAGCACGCAGGTGTCGCTAAGCACGGCCATGATCGCCAGCAGCGCGTCAAGCCGGGCATGTTGCTCGCTGGCACCGGCGGCGCGGCTGCGTTGCAGTTGTGGCAGGCCGTGGCCGATGACGGCGGGGAAGCCTTGTTGCGCCTGCTCACGGGCGCCGCCGGCGCCGTAGCGGCGGCGGACCTGCTGGCCATGGCTGTCTTGCGGGACCAAGACCGGGTCGTCCAGCAAGGCGAGGCGCCCGGCGCGGGCGGCCAGGGTGCTGGCGTCGGCCTGGGTATCAAGGGCTGTGGCCGCTACCAGCAGGCCCAGTGCCCAGATGGCGCCGCGGTGGGTGTTTACCCCGCCAGTGGTGGCGAGCATGGCAGCCTCGCCTTCGCGGCCGAGCTGGCCGAGCGAGGCGCGCAGGGGTTGGCTGATTTCGCCGAAGGTTTGGGCAGCTTCGGCCATTTGCCGCAGGCAGGGCCACAGTGACAGCGCCGAGGCGTGCATCAGGGCCAGCGACATGTCGGGGTGGGTGCCGTTGCTGCGGCGGTCGACCAGGCCGGGTTTGGGGGACAGGTCGGCTTCGTCGATCAGGGCTTCTACGGCCAGGTCGGCCAGGTGATCTGCCATTGGGATTTCGGTTGCCTGAGCGGGCCTCTTCGCGGGCAAGCCCGCTTCCACAGAGACAGCGATAGTTTCGAGAATCAGGTTGTGTGCGTTCATCACCAGCTCCTGAACCGTGCAGGCGGGTTGTAGAGGCCGCCGGACCACTCGACCAGGTCGGCGATGCTGCGCGCGGCCAGCAGTTCGCGGCTGGCGTCGGTGCGGCGGATGCCGAGGTCTTCGGGCAAGGCGATCAGGCCCTGTTGGCGCATGCGCAAGGTGTCTTTCGGGTCATGCCGCAGGCCGATGGCGGTGACCCCGGCCACGGCGGCAATCATCCGCTGGCGTTCTTCCAGGCTGCGGGCCTTGTACAGGTAGGCAATGCCCTCCTCGGTCAGCAAGTGGGTGACGTCGTCGCCATAGATCATTACCGGTGCCAACGGCATACCGGCTTTCTTGGCCACTTCCACGGCATCGAGGGTTTCCACGAAGGTGGGCTTGCCGCCTTCCTGATAGGTCTCGACCATTTGCACCACCAGCTTGCGGCCGCGTTCGAGCATGGTGTCCGGCACCGTCATGTCGAGCCAGGCCGGGGTGGCGTGGCGTCGGCCGCGCGGGTCGTGGCCCATGTTCGGTGCACCGCCAAAACCGGCCAGGCGGCCGCGGGTGACGGTGGAGGAATGGCCATCGCCATCCACCTGCAACGTGGCGCCGATGAACAGGTCGACCGCGTACTGCCCCGCCAGCTGGCACATCATGCGGTTGGAACGCATCGAGCCATCCCGCCCGGTGAAGAACACGTCCGGGCGCTGGGCGATGTAGCCCTCCATGCCCAGCTCGGTGCCGAAGCAATGCACGCTTTGCACCCAGCCGGTCTCGATAGCCGGAATCAAGGTTGGGTGCGGGTTGAGCGTCCAGTTGCGGCAGATCCTGCCCTTCAGCCCCAGGGACTCGCCATAGGTGGGCAGGATCAGTTCGATGGCGGCGGTGTTGAAGCCAATGCCATGGTTCAGCGACTGCACCTGGTGTTTTTCATAAATGCCACGAATGGCCATCATCGCCATCAGCACATGCACCGGCTTGATATGGCGCGGGTCGCGGGTGAACAGCGGCTCTATGTAGAAGGGCTGGTCGGCGACCACCACGAAATCGACCCAGGAGGCCGGGATGTCGACCCGTGGCAGGTCGTCCACCCGGTCCACCAGTTGGTTGACCTGGGCAATGACGATGCCGTCGCTGAAGGCGGCCGGCTCTACCAGTGCCGGCGTGTCTTCGGTGCTGGCGCCGGTGTACAGGTTACCGTCGCGGTCGGCCATGAAGCCGGCCACCAGGGTAACATTGGGAATCAGGTCGACCAGCAGCCGCGAGTAAAGCTCGATGTAGGTGTGGATGGCGCCGACTTCGAGCAGGCCATCTTCCAGCAGTTGGCCGATGCGCAGGCTCTGCGGGCCGGCAAAGGAAAAGTCGAGCTTGCGGGCGATACCGCGTTCGAACAGGTCCAGGTGCTCGGCACGGCTAACGCTGGGCATGATCATGTGCAGGTCGTGCAGGCGCCCGGGGTCGACCTTGGCCAGCGAGCGTGAGAGGAAGTCCGCCTGCTTCTGGTTGTTGCCTTCCAGCACCACCCGGTCGCCGGGGGCCAGCAACAGTTCCAGGGCTTCGACCATACGTTCGGTGGGCAGCACCACGCCGTCGGCGAGGTGGCGTACCCGATCAAGGCGGCGCTGCTTTTCGGCACGCCGCCGCGACCATTGCGGCGGTGGATTCTGCGTTATTGTCATGGTGACTCCACGGGTTCGCTGTCGTGGGGTCAACTTAGGGCTGTGCTGCCTGACGGATCAATCAAGCTACCGGTGGGTTCTTTACGCTCAGATTAATGATTTGCCGGGCTGCGCGACTGGCCAACGGCAAAAATGCACGATACCCCTGCATAATTGTCGATTGTGCAAGGCAAATTCGCATGACAGGATCCTGCGATCCTCCAGCGAACTCCAGACTTCACTTGGAAAATCAATAACAAAGCAGGGAGAACGCAATGACTGCGCACGCTCAAGCCTCGGTAACCGAGCATGTACTGGCCGAGGTCCGCAACCAGATCGGCCACCTGACCCTGAACCGACCCGCTGGCCTCAATGCCCTGACCCTGGATATGGTCCGTAGCCTGCGCCAGCATCTGGACCAGTGGGCAGAAGACCCGCGCGTGCGCGCGGTGGTACTGCGCGGCGAAGGCCCAAAGGGATTCTGTGCCGGGGGCGACATCCGCTCGCTGCACGACAGCTTCAAAGCTGGCGACATGCTGCATGAAACCTTTTTCGTCGAAGAATACGCCCTCGACCTGGTCATCCACCGCTACCGCAAGCCGGTGCTGGTGCTGATGGACGGCTTTACCCTGGGTGGCGGCATGGGCCTGGCCCAGGGCTGTGACCTGCGCGTGGTTACCGAGCGAAGCCGCCTCGGCATGCCCGAAGTCGGCATCGGTTATTTCCCGGATGTAGGTGGCAGCTACTTCCTGTCGCGCATCCCTGGCGAGCTGGGCATCTACCTGGGCGTCAGCGGCGCACAAATCCAGGCGGCCGACGCGTTGTACTGCGGCCTGGCCGACTGGTACCTGGCCAGCGACCAACTCGCCGCCCTTGACCAAGGCCTCGACCAGTTGAGCTTTGGCGACAACCCGCTCAAAGACCTGCAGAACCTGCTGGCCAGGCTCGGCACGCAGGTGCTGGACGATGCGCCACTGGAAAAACTGCGCCCGGCCATCGACCACTTCTTCGCCCTGCCTACCGTGCAGGCCATTGTCGAGCAGCTGCGCGCCGTCAGCATCGGCGACAGCCATGCCTGGGCCGTCGCCACTGCCGACCAGCTGGAAAGCCGCTCGCCGCTGGCCATGGCGGTTACGCTGGAGATGTTGCGCCGTGGCCGCTACCTGGGCCTGGACGACTGCTTCGCCATGGAACTGCACCTGGACCGCCAGTGGTTCCGGCACGGCGACATCATCGAAGGCGTGCGCGCGCTGATCATCGACAAAGACAAGCAGCCCCGCTGGAACCCGCCGACCCTGGCCGCGCTGCAGCAACAGCGGGTCGACCAATTCTTCGAAGGCCTGTGAGCCCGGGAGTACACAGATGCAAGACCTGGAACTGAGCGAAGAACAAATCATGATCCGCGACATGGCCCGGGACTTTGCCCGTGGCGAAATCGCCCCGCATGCCCAGGCCTGGGAAAAGGCTGGCTGGATCGATGATGGCGTGGTACGCAAAATGGGCGAACTGGGCCTGCTGGGCATGGTGGTGCCAGAGGACTTCGGCGGCAGTTACACCGACTACGTGGCCTACGCCCTGGCCGTGGAAGAAATTGCCGCGGGCTGCGGCGCCACCGGGGCGATGATGAGCATTCACAACTCGGTAGGCTGCGGCCCGTTGCTGGCTTACGGTACTGCCGACCAGCAACAGCAATGGCTGCCGCGCCTGGCCAGTGGTGAAGTGATCGGCTGCTTCTGCCTGACCGAACCGCAAGCAGGTTCCGAGGCGCACAACCTGCGCACCCGCGCCGAGCGGGTCGATGGCGAGTGGGTCATCAATGGCGCCAAACAGTTCGTCAGCAATGCCCGCCGCGCCGGCCTGGCCATCGTCTTCGCGGTTACCGACCCGGAGCTGGGCAAGAAAGGTTTGTCGGCGTTCCTGGTGCCCACCGACAACCCGGGGTTCAAGGTTGACCGCAGCGAGCACAAGATGGGCATCCGAGCCTCGGATACCTGCGCAGTTACCTTCGACAACTGCCGCATTCCTGCCGCCAATATCCTCGGCGAGCGTGGCAAGGGCCTGGCCATCGCCCTGTCCAACCTGGAGGGTGGCCGTATCGGTATCGCCGCCCAGGCCTTGGGCATCGCCCGCGCCGCGTTCGAGGCGGCACTGGTGTACTCACGTGACCGCGTGCAGTTCGGCAAGCCGATCAACGAGCACCAGAGCATCGCCAACCTGCTGGCCGACATGCAGGTGCAGGTGAATGCCGCACGGTTGCTGATCCTGCATGCCGCCCGCCTGCGCAGCGCCGGCAAGCCGTGCCTGTCGGAGGCGTCACAGGCCAAGCTGTTCGCTTCGGAAATGGCCGAGCGGGTCTGCTCGATGGCGATCCAGGTGCATGGCGGGTATGGCTACCTGGAGGACTACCCGGTGGAGCGGTACTACCGGGATGCGCGGATTACGCAGATTTATGAAGGGTCGAGCGAGATTCAGCGCATGCTGATTGCGCGGGAGTTGAAGCACTATCCCCTGTAATTGAACTGCAACAGGCCCTTTGTGGGAGCGGGCGTGCCCGCGAATCAGGCGATGCGGTGGATGGCACCGCCTTCGCCGGTGTTCGCGGGCACGCCCGCTCCCATAGGATTGGCGAGTGGCTTGAGAAAGCGTCAGTCGCCTAGCGCCAATACCGCGCATCATCAACCACCTGCGCATGCCCCTCGAACAGCGCCGGCAGTTGCTCCTTGAGGTAGTCGATCCAGGTCCGCACCTTGGCATCCAGGTAATGCCGTGACGGGTACATCGCGTACAGCGCACTTTCGCGCAGGCGGTACGGCGCCAGCAGCCGGCACAAGCGCCCCTGCTCGATGGCCTGGCTGGCAGTATAGAACGGCAACAGGCCGATCCCCATGCCCAGCTCACTGGCCACCAGCATGGCATCGGCCACGTTGGTGGAAAAATTGTCACGCGGTGCGATCACGCACTGATCCACACCCTGGGGGAATACCCAGTCGCCTTCATACATGGGATAAGCCATGCGCAGGCAACGATGCGCATGCAGGTCCTCGGGGCGTTCAGGCACGCCATGCCGCTCCAGATAGCTGGGTGCTGCGCAGGGGATACTGAAAATATTGCCAAGCGGCACAGCAATCAGCTGTGAGTCCGGCAGCGCACCGTCCACGGTAATCACCACATCGTGCCCTTCGGCCAACGGGTCGGGGTTGCGTTGAGACAGGGTCAGTTCGATGACCACTTCCGGGCACAACGCGTTGTAGCCCGCCACCAGCGGCATCAACAGCAGGCCCAGCCCGTGGGGGCAATGCAAACGCAGGTGGCCACGAGGCGTGAGGTGCGCGCCACGCGCCTCACCCACCGCTTCTTCGGTCAGCAGCATGATCTGCCGCGCCCGCTCCAGAAACCGCTCACCGGCCTCGCTCATGCGCAGGCGCCGGGTGGTGCGGTGCAGCAGACGGGTCTGCAGCTGGTTTTCCAGCTCGGCGACAATGCGCGAAACCTGCGCTGCAGAGATGTCCAGGGCATTGGCGGCTGCAGCGAAGCTGCCGCATTCCACCACACGGGCGAAGGTACGCATGGCATGCAGCATGTCCATGACAGTGTGCTCCTTGTTCAGTCTTATTCTTGCGTTACAGGCAGGAATCTATCACGGCTTAGCCCATTTATTGTGGATCACCAATGAATACATCATTAGCCATACATTGAACACAAGGAGCCTGCCATGAAACGTTCGATCGCTGTAATTGCCTTTGCCGCTGCCCTCAGCACGTTCGGTGCCTTCGCCGATACCGCCAAAAGCCAGCCTGTGAGCAGCAATTACGAGTACGGCATGCCGCTGGATGTGGCCAAAGTGATCTCCATTACCCCGGCCAGCAATGCCGCCGACTGCCAGGTTGGCACGGCGCATATGGTGTACGTCGACCATCAAGGCCAGAAACGCGAAGTGGACTACCGCGAAATGGGCAACTGCTCGCAGCAGTGAGTCAGGCCAGCACCTGGGTGATCCAGCCCACCTGCCGGTTGAAGTCGTCGATCTTTACCTGAGGCACCGCATCGCGAGCACGTTCGAAGTTGGCCAGGGTTTGCTGCTTCTGTTTCAGCATGCGCCGCCACTTCACCCGAAACGCCTCGCTTTTCTCCTGCAACAGCACCGGGCCGAAGTACAGCTGTTCAGCGGTGTACGCAGCCTCGCCGGGTTCGGCAACGATGATTTCGTAGTCGAAGCGGTTTTCCCGCAGCAGTTCTTCGTTGACGATGCGGTAACCGTTACCCGCCAGCCACTCGCGCAGCTCGCGCTCAGCACCATTGGGCTGCAACACCAGGCGCATGACGCCAGCAAGGCGCTGCTTGCCGGCCTGCAGAATGTCGCACATGGTGTCGCCCCCCATGCCGCAGATGCTGATCACCGAAATACGGTCGTCTGCCTCCACTGCGGCCAGGCCATCGGCCAGGCGCACGGTGATGCAGCCTTCCAGGCCGTTCCTGCGGACATTACGCTGGGCCGAGGCGAACGGTGTCTGCGCCACTTCCCCCGCTACCCCGGCCTCGATCACACCCCGCAGCATCAAGGCCACCGGCAGGTAGCCGTGGTCCGAGCCAATGTCGGCCAGGCGCGCGCCCTGTGGTACATGGGCGGCCACGCGCTCCAGGCGCCTGGACAAAGTCTGTTCGTTCACCGTAAACCCCCGGTTTTGCAATGGGGCGCGATTCTGACGGTGAACGCCGCGCATTTCAAACACCTGGGCACCCTCGACCCGCTCGCCCCGCTCGCGTAGGCTTGCCGCTTTCCTTCCGTTGCAAGGCAAGACACACCATGGCAAACGCAGACATCATCTACACCCCGGACCCGGACGCCGAGTCGATTTCGTCCGACGTCGCCGAATACAACGGCGTGCTGGTCACCACCCAGATCCCGACCCACGCCGATGGCAGCCTGGAACTGGGCGGCATCGTCGAACAAAGCGAATGCACCCTGCAGGCGCTGAAAGTGGCGCTGGAGAAAGCTGGCAGCGGCATGGACCGCGTGCTGCACCTGACCATCTACCTGACCGACATGGCCGACCGTGCCGCGTTCAACGAAGTGTATCAGCGCTTCTTCAGCAAGCCCTGGCCGGTGCGGGCCGCCGTGGGTGTGGCCTCCCTGGCGTTCGAAGGTATGCGCGTTGAAGTGACCGCAATGGCCGCCAAACGCTGACCTGCTCTTTGTGGGAGCCGCCTGCGCTCCCACCTTGCACCTCCCGGCACCCCGATGATGCCGCCAGCCCGTTTCGCCGCTACAATGCCCGCCTAAACCGTGACAGCCCGAAAATATAACGACATGTCCCTTCCAAAGAATCACCTGGAACTGCTCAGCCCTGCCCGTGACGTGGCCATCGCCCGTGAAGCGATCCTGCACGGCGCTGATGCCATCTATATCGGCGGCCCGAGCTTTGGCGCGCGCCATAACGCCTGCAACGAAGTCAGCGATATCGCCGAATTGGTCGAGTTCGCCCGTCGCTACCACGCACGCGTGTTCACCACCATCAACACCATCCTCCACGACAACGAGCTGGAGCCGGCGCGCAAGCTGATCCACCAGCTGTACGACGCCGGTGTCGACGCACTGATCGTGCAGGACCTGGGGGTGATGGAGCTGGACATCCCGCCGATCGAGCTGCACGCCAGTACGCAGACCGACATCCGTACCCTGGAGCGGGCCAAGTTCCTCGACCAGGCCGGTTTCTCGCAACTGGTACTGGCCCGTGAGCTGAACCTGCAGCAAATCCGCGCCATTGCCGCCGAAACCGACGCCGCCATCGAATTCTTCATCCACGGCGCGCTGTGTGTGGCCTTCTCCGGCCAGTGCAACATTTCCCACGCGCAAACCGGCCGCAGTGCCAACCGTGGCGATTGCTCGCAGGCCTGCCGCCTGCCGTACACCCTGAAAGATGACCAGGGCCGCGTGGTGGCGTTCGAGAAGCACCTGCTGTCGATGAAGGACAACAACCAGACCGCCAACCTGGCCGACCTGGTCGATGCCGGCGTGCGCTCGTTCAAGATCGAGGGCCGCTACAAGGACATGGGTTATGTGAAGAACATCACGGCCCACTACCGCAAAGAGCTCGACGCCATCCTCGAAGGCCGCCCGGCCTATGCCCGTGCCTCCAGCGGCCGCACCGAGCACTTCTTTCTGCCCGACCCGGACAAGACCTTCCACCGTGGCAGTACCGACTACTTCGTCACCGACCGCAAAGTCGATATCGGCGCCTTCGACTCGCCAACCTTCACCGGCCTGCCGGTGGGCGTGGTGGAAAAGGTGGGTAAGCGCGATATGCAAGTGGTTACCGACGTACCGCTGACCAACGGCGACGGCCTCAACGTGCTGGTCAAGCGCGAAGTGGTGGGCTTCCGTGCCAATATCGCCGAGCCGCGCGGCGAGTTCGTGGAAGACGGCCACACGCGCTACCGCTACCGTGTCGAGCCCAACGAAATGCCCGAGGGCCTCTACAAGCTGCGGCCCAACCACCCGCTATCGCGCAACCTCGACCACAACTGGCAGCAGGCCCTGCAACGCACCTCGTCCGAGCGCCGGGTCGGCGTGGAGTGGCACGCGGTACTGCGCGAGCAGCGCCTGATGCTGACCCTGAGCAGCGAAGAAGGCGTGAGCGTGCAGGTGGCTTTGGATGGCCCGTTCGGCGCGGCCAACAAACCGCAGCAGGCGCTGGACCAGTTGCATGACCTGCTCGGCCAGCTGGGCACCACGATGTACCACGCCGACAGCATCCAGCTGGACGCCCCGCAGGCGTACTTCATCCCCAACTCGCAGCTCAAGGCCCTGCGCCGCGAAGCCATCGAAGCACTGACCGAAGCACGCATCAAGGCGCACCCGCGTGGCGGGCGCAAGGCCGAGACCACGCCGCCACCGGTGTACCCCGAGTCGCACCTGTCGTTCCTGGCCAACGTGTACAACCAGAAAGCCCGCGACTTCTACCACCGCCACGGCGTGCAACTGATCGACGCGGCCTACGAGGCCCACGAAGAGCACGGCGAAGTGCCGGTGATGATCACCAAGCATTGCCTGCGCTTCTCCTTCAACCTGTGCCCCAAGCAGGCCAAGGGCGTGACCGGCGTGCGCACCAAGGTGGCGCCGATGCAACTGATTCAGGGTGACGAAGTGCTGACCCTGAAGTTCGACTGCAAACCGTGCGAAATGCATGTGATCGGCAAGATGAAGAGCCACATCATCGACCTGCCTACCCCAGGCAGCGCGGTGGCCCAGGTAGTGGGGCACATCAGCCCGGAAGACCTGCTGAAAACCATCCCGCGCGGGCCGCATTGATCTTCGATCTGTACGGGCCTCTTCGCGGCTAAAGCCGCTCCCACAGGGAAATCACAGCATTCGAAGCGGTGAAAATCCCTGTAGGAGTGGGTTCACCCGCGAACACTGGCGCAGCCGGTGCCATTCAACAAAGGCCTTGGCGTCAGTCAGCGAATCTGATGCTTGTGCAGCAGCCGGTAAAACGTCGGCCGTGAAATCCCCAGCACCTTGGCCGCCACACTCAGGTTGTCACTGTGCCGGTTCAGCACATCGCACAGTGCCTGGCGTTCGGCCCGGTGCTTGTACTCTTCCAACGTACCCAGCGGCTGTTGCTCCTGGTCGAGCAGCTGCAGCCCCAGGTCTTGCGCCTCGATCTGCCGCCCTTCGGCCAGCACCAGGCCACGGCGCACGCGGTTGGCCAGCTCGCGCACATTGCCCGGCCAGTCATGCCGGCCCATCGCCGCCAGGGCGTGGTCGCTGAACGAGCGCGGCCGGCGCCCGGTTTCCAGGCTGTAGAAATGAGCAAAGTGGCTGGCCAGCATCGAGAGGTCGCCATGCCGGTCGCGCAACGGCGCGGTCACCACCTGCAACACGTTCAGGCGGTAATACAGGTCTTCGCGAAAGCGCCCTTGCTCGATGGCCCGTTCCAGGTCCACATGGGTGGCCGCCAGCACGCGCACATCCACCGGGATCGGCTGGCTACCGCCCACCCGCTCAATGTGCTTTTCCTGCAGAAAACGTAGCAGGTTGGCCTGCAACTCCAGCGGCAAGTCACCGATTTCATCAAGAAACAACGTGCCCCCATGGGCCGCTTCGATGCGCCCGGCCTTACGCTGGTGCGCACCGGTGAAGGCGCCCTTCTCATGGCCGAACAGTTCGGACTGGATCAGGTGCTCGGGAATAGCCCCGCAGTTGATGGCAACGAAGGGCTGCTCGCTGCGTTGCGACTGGCGGTGCAGGGTGCGCGCCACCAGTTCCTTGCCGGTACCGCTCTCACCTCGGATCAGCACCGGCGACTCGGTGGGCGCCAGTTTGCCCAGCAATTTGCGTAGCTCACGGATCGGCCGGCTTTCGCCGAGCAGCTCGTGGGTGGCTTCATCCACCTTCACCGCCCCTTTGCCACGCAGGCGTGCCATGCCGAACGCCCGACCAAGGGTGACCTGCACGCGGGAGACGTCGAATGGCAGGGTGTGGAAGTCGAAGAACCATTCGCAGACAAAATCGCCGACGGCCGGCATGCGCAGTTGTTCGGCACTGAGCACGGCAATCCATTCGGTATTGCTGCGTTTGATCATGTCCTTGACCGCATCAGGGTGCCTGAGGTGCGAAGCCTGCAAGCGCAACAGGCCTACATCACAAGGATGGTCCAGCGCCCCGCCGAGCACGCAGCTGTCCACATCCCAGCCAGCGCTGCGCAGGCCAGGTAACAATCGATGGCAGTCGTCACAGGGGTCGACGATAAGCAAACGGCGTTGGGCGGCAAGCTGTTGCATGACCAATCCTTGGCGCCAGTTTTTGGTTTTATGAAGTAAAACAGTAAGTTGTGGCGCCCGTTTAACAGTAGCAACGAAGTTGACGGTTCCCAGTACCGTCTGTCTGTCGACGCATTTTTTTACAAAGCATCACGGGAATTTTCGCGTTTAATCGACATCACATGGCGGCGCAGGCAAGAACGGATCGACCCTGACAAAAAATTTTACATCCATTGTGTGACTTGCCCCCGGACAACGAGCATCAGTACACATAACCCCGCGCTGCGCTTCGCGATGATTGAGGCGACTTTGAAGCAACACGGACTTAACTTCGCTGTTTGGGACCATAGAGAGACCGAACCATGAACGCCCCGCTCCGTGTCAACGAAGCACTGCTGATTGCCGACCACGCCTTCGAACCTTTCCAGTGCGTAGCCTGGGATGCACCCAACGGTACTGGTGAACTGAGCCTGGCAGTGATCGACCGGACCAGCACCCGCATCGGCAGCAAACAAGTGTCTTCGCGCATCTATTCAGACCCGGCCCAGTGGGCCAGCCTGATCGAGGAAGTGCGCGCCGAACTGTGCGAAAAAGGCTATGACCTGCAACCATGGTCGATGCCGAAGTAAGAGCGCCCGGCAAACCAAGTGCGTGCAACGCCACGCACTTGTTCGAATGCAAAGTTGCTGTTCTGGCAACTTTCTCCATTGCGACATAGTGTCGCGCCAATACCATTCAGTCCAAGACTTTGAATTGCTGCAAGTGCTGGTAATCAGCCTGCAATTGCTCGGCCAGGCACTGTGCCCGCCCAAGGCGAACGGGTGAAAGTTCCATATCCACCAATAATGTTGGACAGGGCATGGGCTGTACAGCGCTCCCGAGCTGCAGGCGACCGTCGGTAAACACCAGGCAACGCACCGCTTCATCCGGATGGGCACGTTGCCGTGCCTGTAGCCAATGCCGTGCCTGTTCCAGGGCGGCGATCAGCGGCGTGCCGCCACCGGCACCCAAGGCTTGTAGCCAAGGCTGCAAGGCCGCCGAGGCCTTCAGGCCGTGGCGCTGCCATTGTGGCGTGCGTCCGCTGGCGGTCAGCAGGGCCAGCCGGGCGCGCTGGCGATAGGCCTGGTCGAACAGGGCTGCCAGCAGCCCTTTGGTCTGCGCCAGTGCCTGATGGCGACGGGTCGAGGCCGAGGCATCGACAATCACCAGCCACAGCTCTACGGGTTTGGCCTGGCGCTGTTGCCAGCATAGGTCCTGGCGCAGCCGTGGTCGCCCTTTGAGCAAGGTCGGCAGCCAAGCCACCCGCCCGGCCGCAGCACTGCGGGCCCGGCCACGGCTGGCCCCGGCCTGCTTGCCCGCGCCTGGTCTGGCATCCGCCCCTTTGGCAGGTGGCTGGCGAATGCTCAGGGCTTTTTTGCCCAGTTCGGCACCTCACGGCGCGCGCCGCTGGCTACCGGCTGCGCCGGCAATGCCCCCCAGTCGCCCTGCCCGCCCTGTTCGCCGGACCTGCTTGCACCCTGCTGTTCGGGCTGTTGCGGCGCCGATGGTGGATTGGCCTGGGGCGTAACGCGCCGGCGATGGCGCAAGGCAAACTCGGCCACCGCATCGACATCCGCTTCCTCGATGACCGCACCACCACGCCAGGCGCAATGGGCGCGTGCGGCACGCAGCCAGACCAGGTCTGCACGCAGGCCATCGACACCTGCGGCGTAGCAGCGCTCGGTGATCCAGGCCAGCGCCTGGTCATCCAGGGCAATGCCATTCAAGGCATGGCGCGCCGCCTGGCAGCGTTCGCGCAACTGCGCCTGGGCCGCAGCCCATTGTGCACAGAAGGCCTGCGGGTCGTTGTCGAAAGCCAAGCGGCGGCGAATGATCTGCTGGCGGGCGTCAGGCTCAGGCAGGCCTTCGAGGGCCACGTTCAGGCCGAAACGGTCGAGCAGTTGCGGGCGCAGCTCACCCTCTTCCGGGTTCATGGTACCGATCAACACGAAGCGGGCACTGTGCCGGTGCGAGATGCCGTCACGTTCGATGCGGTTGGTGCCACTGGCCGCCACGTCGAGCAACAGGTCGACCAAGGTATCGGGCAGCAAGTTGACCTCATCGACATACAACACGCCACCGTCGGCCTGGGCCAGCACGCCGGGCGAGAACTGCGCCTTGCCCTGCCCCAGTGCGGCATCCAGATCCAGGGTGCCGACCAGCCGTTCTTCACTGGCGCCCAGTGGCAGGGTGACGAACGGGCCCTCACCCAGCAGGTCGGCCAGGCCACGGGCCAGCGTACTCTTGGCCATGCCACGTGGCCCTTCGATCAGCACGCCACCGATTCTAGGGTCGATGGCGGTCAGGCACAGTGCCAGTTTCAGGTCGTCGGCGCCGACCACCGCCGCCAGCGGGAATTGTACGGGTTCACTCATTTCAAGCCTGTTCCTCGCCGTCGAGCAGTTGCTCCTCAAGGGCTTCGCGATACTCACCCGGTTCTTGCCACAGCCCACGCTGCTGGGCCTCCAGCAAGCGTTCGGTAAGGTCGCGCAGGGCCTCGGGGTTGTGCTCGCGCATGAAGTCGCGGGTTGCCGGGTCGAGCACATAGGCATCGGCCAGCCCCTGGTAATGATGGTCGTCGATCAGGTGCGTGGTGGCGTCAAAGGCGAACAGGTTGTCGACCGTCGCCGCCATCTCGAAGGCCCCCTTGTAGCCGTGGCGCTTCACGCCATCGATCCACTTGGGGTTGAGCGCACGGGCGCGGATGACCCGGTTCAGCTCTTCCTTGAGGGTGCGGATGCGTGGCCGGTCGGCCTGGCTGTGGTCGCCGTGGTAACTGGCCACGGCGGCACCGGACAAGGTTTCCGATGCGGCCAGCATGCCGCCCTGGAACTGGTAGTAATCGTTGGAGTCGAGCAGGTCGTGCTCGTGGTTGTCCTGGTTCTGCAACACCGCCTGCACCTTGGCCAGGCGTTGAGCGAACTGCGCGCGGGCCGGGGTGCCTTCGTCACTGGCGCCGTAGGCGTAACCGCCGTGGTTGAGGTAGACCTCGGCCAGGTCGTCGCGGCTGTGCCACAGGCGCCCGTCGATGGCGTTCTGTACCCCGGCACCATAAGCACCGGGCTTGGCACCGAATACCCGCCAGCCGGCCTGGCGTGCGGCCTGCTCGGCGTCCACGCCTTGCGCTTGCAGCGTGGCACGCTCGCTGCGCACCCGGGCAGCCAGGGGGTTGAGGTCGTCGGGTTCGTCCAGTGCGGCGACGGCCTGCACCGCTGCATCGAACAGGCGGATAAGGTTACCGAAGGCATCGCGGAAAAAGCCCGATACGCGCAAGGTCACATCCACCCGTGGGCGGTCGAGCAGGCTCAACGGCAGGATTTCGAAGTCGTCGACACGCTGGCTGCCAGTGGCCCACACCGGCCGCACGCCCATCAATGCCATGGCTTGGGCGATGTCGTCGCCGCCTGTACGCATGGTCGCCGTGCCCCACACCGACAGGCCGAGCTGGCGGAGGTGGTCGCCATGGTCCTGCAAGTGCCGCTCAAGGATCAGGTTGGCCGAGGCGAAGCCCAGGCGCCAGGCCGTGGTGGTGGGCAGGTTGCGCACGTCCACGGTGTAGAAGTTGCGGCCGGTGGGCAGCACGTCGAGGCGCCCACGGCTAGGCGCACCGCTAGGGCCTGCGGGCACGAAGCGCCCGGCCAGCGCTGCCAGCAGGCCATTCATTTCGGCTGCGCCGCAAGCGTCCAGGCTAGGGGCTACCGCTTCGCGCAAGGCCTGCACCACCTCGTGCACAGGCTGCCATTCGTTCTGCTCGGGTAGCGGTACCGTGCCGGCCAAGGCCTGGCTGGTCACTTGAAGTGCCAACAGCTCAAGGCGCTCGCGGGTATCTCCACAGGTGCGCCACGGATCGCTGCTCATGGCCTGCAATTGCGCTGGGCGTGCGCCCTGCCAGGGCTGCCCAAGCTCACAATCGAGCGGATCGAAGCCCGGCACCAAGGCCTTGGCCAGGGCACGCAACAAGCTGGCATTGCCGCCGCGCCCGTCGCCCCGTTCAACCCGTAACAGTGCCAACAAGGTATCCAGGCGCAAGCGCCCTTCGGGCGACTGGCCGAACACGTGCAGGCCATCGCGAATCTGCGATTCCTTCAGGTCGCACAGGTAGGTGTCCAGGCGCGGCAGCCATATGGCGGCATCGTCCAGCTGCCCCTCCAGCTGCAGCTCGCGGTCGATGTGGTTGGCCTTGACCAACTCCAGGATGTCGCGCTGCAATTCGCGGGCACGCCGTGGGTCGAGCATCTGCGCTTCATAGAACTCGTCGGCCAGCTGCTCCAGGTGGCGCAACGGGCCATAGGTTTCGGCGCGGGTCAGCGGCGGCATCAGGTGGTCGATGATCACCGCCTGGGTACGGCGCTTGGCCTGGGCGCCCTCGCCGGGGTCGTTGACGATGAACGGGTAGATGTTCGGTAACGGGCCGAGCAAGGCGTCTGGCCAGCACTGCGCCGACAAACCGACGCCCTTGCCGGGCAGCCATTCGAGGTTGCCGTGCTTGCCAACGTGGATCACTGCATCGGCGGCGAAGGCATGGCGTAGCCAGAAGTGAAACGCCAGGTAGCCATGCGGCGGCACCAGATCGGGGTCGTGGTAGACCGCGCTCGGGTCTACTTGGTAGCCCCGGGCCGGCTGAATGCCGACAAAGGTCAGGCCATAACGCAGGCCGGCCACCATCAGCCGCCCACTGCGGTACATCGGGTCCTGCTCGGGCGGCCCCCAGCGCTCCAACACAGCCTGGCGGTTGGCCTCGGGCAGGCGCTCGAAGGCGGCCTGGTAGTCGGCCAGGCTCAGGCTTTGGGCGCAGGGGCGCAGGTCCAGGTGGTCGAGGTCGTTGGTTACGCCGCCAAGCAGTTGGTGAATCAGTTGTGTGCCGCTGCCCGGCAATTCGGCCAGCGGATAGCCCTCGGCCTGCAGTGCCTTGAGAATGTTCAAGGCGGCGGCAGGTGTGTCCAGGCCGACGCCATTGCCAATGCGGCCATCGCGGGTTGGGTAGTTGGCCAGCACCAGGGCCACGCGCTTCTGCGCATTGGGCAGGCGCGCCAGCTCAACCCAGCGGCGGGCCAGCTCGGCCACGAAGTCCATGCGTTCGGGGTGGGCGCGGTAGCACACCACATCGGACTGGCTGCGCTCGCTGTGCCAGGCCATGTCCTTGAAACTGACCGGCCGGGTGATAATGCGCCCATCCAGCTCAGGCAAGGCAATGTGCATCGCCAGGTCGCGCGCGCCCAACCCCTGCTCGCTGGCTTCCCAGCCGGGCTGGTTGTCCTGTGCGCAGATGGCCTGCAATACCGGGATGTCGCGGCGGAACGGGCGCAGGTTGGGGCGTTCGGGGCTGGACAGGGCAAAACCGGTGGTATTGACCAGCACTTCGGCGCCGACCTCGTCCAGCCAGGCTTCGACCTGCTCCAGGCAAGCGCTTTCCTTGAGGCTGGCCACCGCGATCGGCAACGGGTTCAGCCCGGCAGCCTGCAGGCGCTGGCAGAACACGTCGACAAATGCGGTGTTGGCGGCCTGCAGGTGCGAGCGGTAGAACAGCAATGGCGCTACCGGATGCTCAGGGTGCCAATGCGGGTACCAGTCTTCCAGCGTGGTGCTGCCCTTGGCCGGGTGATACACCGCCGTGCGCGGCAAGGGCTGCGGCTCCTCCCAGGCATAGTCACGGCCCAGCCACTGGCTGGCCAGGCAGTTGAACAGGTTGATGGCGTTGGTCTTGCCGCCCTGGCGCAAGTAGTGCCAGAGGCGCTCGGCCTGCTCGCCAGCGACAGTGCCCAGGGCGGTCAGCTCCGGGTCCGGGCGGTCATCGCCCGGCACCAGAATCAGCTGCACGCCACGGGCGGCCAGCTCGACCAGTTGCTCAACGCCATAGCGCCAGTAACCGACACCGCCGTGCAGCGACACCAGGATGACTTTGGCATGGCGCAGCACCTGGTCGACATACAGGTCGACCGACGCGTGGTTTTGCACCTGCATCGGGTTGGCCAGACGCAGGCTGGGGAAGTCGTCTGGCAATTGCTCGGCGGTATCGGCGAGCAATGCCAGGTGTGAATCGCCGCTGCAGAGAATCACCAGCTCGGCGGGTGTCTGGCCGAGGTCGGCAATGCTGTCATCCGGCACGAAGCCGCCGGGCTGGGTCCGCAGCAGGTGCATGGGTCAGGCGCCCAGGGCCTGGCGCAGGCGCGCTTCCAACTGGGCTGCGTCAAGGTCCTGGCCAATCAGCACCAGGCGGGTGATGCGCGGCTCGTCAGCACGCCAGGCGCGATCGAAGTGTTTGTCGAAACGGGTACCCACGCCTTGCACCAGCAGGCGCATCGGCTTGCCCGGGATGGCGGCGAAGCCTTTGGCGCGCAGGATGCCGAACTCCACCACCAGCTGGGTCAGGGCGTCGAGCAGCAGGCTTTCGTCGGCTTCTGGCAGGTCGATGGAGATGGAGTCGAAGGCATCGTGGTCATGATCATCATGGTCGTCACCGTCGTGGTGCGAGTCATGGTGGGTACGGCGGCCATCGATGTGTGCCTCGGACTCGGCGCCCACGCCCAGCAGCACCTCCAGCGGCAGCTTGCCGCTGCTGGCTTCGATCACCTTGACGGCTGGCGGCAGCTCTTCGGCCACTTCGGCACGGACCTTGGCCAGGCCTTCGGCGTCGATCAGGTCAGCCTTGTTCAGTACCACCAGGTCGGCGCTGGCCAACTGGTCGGCGAACAGTTCGTGCAGCGGCGATTCGTGGTCCAGGTTAGGGTCGAGCTTGCGCTGGGCATCGACCTGGTCCGGGTAGGCAGCGAACGTGCCGGCAGCCACGGCCGGGCTGTCGACGACGGTGATGACCGCATCGACGGTGCAGGCATTGCGGATTTCTGGCCACTGGAAGGCTTGCACCAGCGGCTTGGGCAGGGCCAGGCCGCTGGTTTCGATCAGGATGTGGTCCAGGTCACCTCGGCGTGCCACCAGCTCGCGCATCACCGGGAAGAACTCTTCCTGCACGGTGCAGCACAGGCAGCCGTTGGCCAGCTCGTAGACGCGGCCACTGGCTTCTTCTTCGGTGCAGCCGATGCTGCACTGCTTGAGGATTTCGCCGTCGATGCCCAGTTCGCCGAATTCGTTGACGATGACCGCAATGCGACGGCCCTGGGCGTTGTCGAGCATGTGGCGCAGCAAGGTGGTCTTGCCCGAGCCGAGGAAGCCGGTGACGATGGTGACGGGGAGCTTGGCCAGTGTTTTCATGTCGCAGTGCCCTTGGCAGTGTGGCGCGGGCATGCAGGACGACAGCCACGGGCCAGGCCGGCCGAGCTTGTTCGCCACCGGATCACCCCGCCCGGTTTAAAGTCGAAAACGTGACGAGGCAGGTCTCCTGGCTCGCACCGTTCCATAGGCCTGACAAACAGCAGGCGGTGGCGGGATGACGCCTTCCCGCGCGCGGGCGCAGTGGCTGTGTCGATCCGTTATCGGTGCTTACAGTTGCGGGGGCAGCCGCGGCTTGTACCGCGTTCCCGTCTTAGCTTCGGCCTGGCCGAAGAACCTCGAAGTGGCAAGGCTACGCAGTGGCTGGCGGGTGGTCAACCGTTGCGCAGGGCTGGCTGACCACAAGGCACCCAACTGCGTTACAGTGGCGCCTTCAACTACGTTCAAGGATGCCCCATGCACCTCGCCCCCGCCATACCGGTACTGCGCATCTTCTCGGTCGACAAGGCCAAGGAGTTCTACCTTGACTTCCTCGGTTTCAGCGTGGACTGGGAGCACCGCTTCAGCCCGGACCTGCCCCTGTATGTGCAAATTCACCGCGACGGGCTGATTTTGCACCTTTCCGAGCACCACGGTGATGCCTGCCCCGGCTCCACCGTGTTCGCCCGCATCGACGACCTGCGCGCGCTGGAGCGTGAACTCCAGGATAAACAATACGGCTACGCTCGCCCCGAAGCCGAACGCCTGGACTGGGGCCTGCAGATGCAGGTGTATGACCCGTTTGGCAACCGCCTGCGCTTTTGCCAGCAGATCGATGACGAGGCCAACCCTTGAAAGCGTTGGGCAAGCGCGAAATGGCCCGGTTGGAGCGGGAACTGGTGGCGTGCCTGACCGAAGCCTGCGAAACCGCCAAGGCGGAAATCGTCGGTTTCAGTTGGCTTACCCACCGGCTCGACCCCGAGGATTTTCCGGGCAGCCTGCGCGTGACCTGGGTGTTCGAGCAAGAGGCCGACAAAACCGCTGCCGTGGCAGGCCAGGCGAAGGCGCGCATGCTGGCACTGACCAGCCAGGCGTTGGAGCAGGCAGAAATACAACTGGATCACCCTGCCTGGCACGTGCGCTTCGACAGCGAAGAGGCCTGCGCGCGCGGCCACGCCGGCGACTGGGGTAGCCGCTTGGCTGGGCGTTAAACCGAGTAAAGCACCCGCAAGCACTGCATTATCCTGTGGGAGCGGGCTTGCCCGCGAAGCATGCGACGCGGTGTATGGCACCGGCTTCGCCGGTGTTCGCGGGCAAGCCCGCTCCCACAGGATCCGAGGCGCGCTCACGGGCGACGACCAATACTCAAGCTTTACCCGTAATCTCCAGTTCGTTAGGCTCTACATTCCCCAACAAAGAGGTGTTCGTCCAATGCGCCACTGATGCCGCCGTCCCCTTCGACGGCCAGTCTTCAGCCTCCGGTTCGCTCCGGAGATGTCGCGGCATTTGTGGAGTTGTGCATGACGAACACGTCAATCCTGACGCTGGACAGCGTCTCCCTGACCTTGCCGGATGGCAGGCAGCTGTTTACCGACCTTAACGAAACCTTTGACCACCGCCGCACTGGCCTTGTCGGGCGCAATGGTGTGGGCAAGAGCTTGCTCGGGCAGATTCTGGCCGGCCAGCGCGAACCGAGCAGCGGCCATTGTCGACGCCTTGGCCGTATTCACCTGCTGAACCAGCAGGTGATCGGGCAGAGCGCCACGGTTGCCGACCTGGCCCAGGCCGGCACGCTGATCGCAGCGCTGGCGCGTATCGAGCAAGGCAGCATCGAGCCCCAGGATTTTGACACCGTAGGCGAGCGCTGGGATATCCGCGAACAATTGCAGATACACCTGCAACGCCACGGCCTGGGGCACCTGAACTGGCGCCAGCCCGCCAGCAGCCTGAGCGGCGGCCAGGCCATGCGCGTGGCGCTGATTGGCGCGTGGCTAAGCAATGCCGACTACCTGATTCTTGACGAACCCAGCAATCACCTGGACAGCGAAGCCCGCGCCCAGCTGCTGGGCATGATCGAAGCCTGGGACCGGGGCCTGCTGGTGATCAGCCACGACCGCAGCCTGCTGGCACACATGGTGCGTATCGTCGAGCTGTCCAGCCTGGGGTTGCAGGCCTATGGCGGCAATTACAGCTTCTATACAGAACAAAAGGCCAGCCAGACAACCCAGGCCCAGCAGCAACTCGCCCGGTTGAAGCAGGCGCAGCAACGCCAGGCCCGTGAACTGCAACGCCAGCGCGAAGACCTGGAGCGCCATCAGGCCCGGGCCGGGCGCCAGGCCAGGCACGCCAATCAGGCCAAAATTCTTGTCGATCGCCAGCACGAGCGCAGCCAGGCCACGGCGGGCAAGCAGCGTCGCGCCCACGGCGAAGCCCGGCAGGCCCTGCATGACCAAGTGCGCGATGCCGCCCGCAAGGTCGAGCAGGACACCGCCATTACCTTGCATGCCCCCACACCTCAGTGCCATGCAGGCCGCGAAGTGCTGGCCCTCCAGGCGCTTCGCCTGCCCCGTGGCACCCGCAAACCGATCGACCTGCGCGTATGCCTGGGCCAGCGGGTGGGTTTGGTCGGTGCCAATGGCAGTGGCAAGTCTACCCTGCTCAGGCTGCTGAACGGGGAATTACCGGCATCGCCTGACAACGTGCGCCTCACGGGCGAGACGGCCCTGCTCGACCAGCATTGCAGCACGTTATGCGGCCACAGCAGTGTGCTCGACCACCTGGGCAAGGCCAACCCGGCAATGGCGCAGGGCGAATTACGCAGCCGCCTGGCCCAGCTCGGGCTGGATGCGGCCCGTATCGAACTGCCCAGCAGCCTGCTCAGCGGCGGAGAACGGATGAAGGCGGCACTGGCCGCCGTGTTGTACCGCGAACGGCCGCTCGACCTGTTACTGCTGGACGAACCCGGCAACCACCTGGACCTGCCGTCACTGGCCGCACTGGAGCGCATGCTGGGGCAGTTTGGCGGGGCGCTCATGGTGGCATCCCATGATGCAGTACTGCTGCAAAACCTGGCGCTGGATGAGTACCTGCAGTTGTAGATACCGAAAAAAATGCATCGCAGGCTATCAATTCGTGACTGGCCGTTCCCGATCCGCCACGGATGTATTATGGTGGCGTGGTGCGCATATAACAGCAGCCCGAGCGATCGGGCACTTGCAAGACAATGAGGGTGTCATGAGCAACGAAAGCATTAATTGGGACAAGCTGGGTTTCGACTACATCAAGACCGACAAACGCTACCTGTCCGTATGGCGCAATGGCGAGTGGGACAAGGGCACCCTGACCGAAGACAACGTACTGCACATCAGTGAAGGCTCCACTGCCCTGCACTATGGCCAGCAGTGCTTCGAGGGCCTGAAGGCCTACCGTTGCAAGGATGGCTCGATCAACCTGTTCCGCCCGGACCAGAACGCCGCCCGCATGCAGCGCAGCTGCGCCCGCCTGCTGATGCCGCACGTGCCCACCGATGTGTTCATCGAAGCGTGCAAGCAAGTGGTCAAGGCCAACGAAAAGTTCGTGCCACCGCACGGCAAAGGCGCCCTCTACCTGCGCCCGTTCGTGATCGGCACCGGCGACAACATTGGCGTGCGCACCGCCCCCGAGTTCATCTTCTCGGTATTCGCCATCCCGGTTGGCTCGTACTTCAAGGGCGGCATGAAGCCGCACAACTTCCAGATCTCCAGCTTCGACCGCGCCGCCCCACAAGGCACCGGTGCGGCCAAGGTCGGTGGCAACTACGCCGCCAGCCTGCAGCCAGGCGCTGAAGCCAAGAAGGCCAACTTCGCCGACGCCATCTACCTCGACCCACTGACCCACACCAAGATCGAAGAAGTCGGTTCGGCCAACTTCTTCGGCATCACCGCCAACAACGAGTTCGTGACCCCGAAATCGGCCTCAGTACTGCCAGGCATCACCCGCCTGTCGCTGATGGAACTGGCACAATCGCGCCTGGGCCTGACCGTGATCGAAGGTGATGTCGAAATCAACAAGCTGGACCGCTTCATCGAAGCGGGCGCTTGCGGCACTGCTGCGGTGATCACCCCGATCGGCGGTATCGAGTACAACGGCAAGCTGCACGTGTTCCACGACTTGGAAAAGGTCGGCCCGGTTACCCAGAAGCTCTACAACGAGCTGACCGGTATCCAGAGCGGTGACGTAGAAGCACCGGCAGGCTGGATCGTCAAAGTCGCCTGAGGCGCTTTAGCAGTATGAAAAACGGGGCATGCCAGCAATGGCATGCCCCGTTTTTATTGGCCAGCAAGGCGCCGCTGCATCAGCAAATGCCGAGCTTTGTCGAACGCCCAGTTGTACAACACGGTGTAGGGCAGGATGATCACGAAGAAGCCCAGTTCCACCATGAACGCCTGCAGCAGCGAGATATCCAGCATCCACGCCGCCACCGGCAAGCACCACACCACCAGCCCGGCCTCGAAGCCCAGACCGTGCACAAAACGCGCACTGGCCTTCCAGTGGATACGCTCGGTCTGTACCCAGCGATCGACCAGCGCGTTGTAGACCATGTTCCACAGTATGGCGATCACCGACAGGGTGACCGCCAAGGCCCCCGCCGTCGCCAGCGATTTGCCCATTACCCAGGACAACAGCGGCGCACACAACAACACCGCGAACACTTCGTAACCTACGGCGTGAACCAGGCGCTCGGTGAAAGACACGTTTTTCATTGCAAAATCCATCCATTGCGTAAGTCGTGCTTTCCATTTTCTTTGGTAAAACTGATACTCGCGACATAGTTACCATCGGTTTTATCAATACCATGCGCTACTCACCCGAAGCTCTGGTTGCCTTTGTCGAAGCCGCATCGCTCGGTTCGTTCTCCGCTGCGGCGCGCAAACTGCGCAAAAGCCAGTCCACCGTCAGCATTGCCATTGCCAATTTCGAGGCGGATATTGGCTGCCCGCTGTTCGACCGGGGTGGCCGCCACCCCACGCTGAATGAGGCGGGCCGACAGGTGCTGAGCCACGTGGAGGCCATTCTTGATGCCAGCGCCCAGCTCGATGCCTTGGCGGTGCGGCTGGCGGAAAACGTGGAGCCGTTGGTGTCGGTGGTGATGTCGGACAGCTACAGCGTCACCTTCCAGGGCGCGGTAATGGCCCGTTTCGCCGAGCACTATCCACATACCGAATTGCGCTGCGGCCCAGCGGAGGACGCTGATGTGATCGACATGATCCAGCAGGGCCTGGCGCATGTCGGCATCCTTGCCACGCAACCCGGCTACCCCGCCGACGTTGCCGTTGCCCGCTTGCCCGAACAGGCGGAGTTTGGTGTGTATGTGGCCAGCGGGCATCCGCTGGCGGGCCTTGGGCAGGTGCAAACACAGCACCTCGAAAACGCCCGGCAGCTGTACATCAAGACCTACGCCCCCAGCCTGCATCACGGCCGTGGTCAGGCTTGGTCGGCACCGGATTACCTCACGTTGCTGGAGTTCGCCGTGCGCGGGTTTGGCTGGGCCGAGCTGCCGAGGGCGCTGGTGGCAAGGTTTGGCATCGAGTTGGTGGAGCTGCAGATGGCGGGATACCCGCGCCGTGTCAATATGGATGTGGCCTGGTCTAGCCGGCGGGCGTTGGGGCCGGCGGGGCAATGGCTGGTACGGCAGATGCTGGGGCGGTAGCCCTTCTTTGCCCCCTTGTGCACCAAAACGCAAGATCCAGTACACCCAGCGACAAGCCTTCCCCCCACCCTCCCCCTTAGCCTGTCACCACGCGCCGCCCCCGCTGCGGCACGCACCCAAAGCACAAGAACAAACGTTGGTGACCTATGCAGACAGTAGATCCGATCACCCTTGCGGTTGTCCGGGGTGCGCTGGAGACAGCGCAACGCGAAATGACCCTGACCCTGGAAAAGACCGGCCGGTCCAGTGTGTTCAACCTGGCCCACGACTATTCCAACTCGCTGTTCGACCACCTGCCGGAAATGATCCTGCAGGGCCAGGACATCCCCATTCACCTGGGCTCGCTGATCCCGGCCATGAAGTGCGTGGCCGAGTTCTTTGGCGACGACATCGCCGAAGGCGATGTGATCTACCACAACGACCCGGCCTACAAGGGCAGCCATATTCTCGACTGCTGCATGTACAAACCGGTGTACTACCAGGGCGAGCTGGTGTTCTGGACCGTGTGCAAGGGCCACCTGACCGACATCGGCGGCCCGGTGCCTGCCGGCTACAACCCCGACGCCAAGGAGATCTACGCCGAGGGCCTGCGCATTCCACCCGTCAAGCTGTGGGAAAAAGGCAAACGCCGCGAAGACGTGATCAACTTCATGCTCACCAACATGCGCGCACGCCCCTTCCAGGAAGGCGACCTCAATGCCCAGTACGGCGCTTGCAAGGTGGGCGAGCGGCACTTGCTGGAGCTGCTCGACAAGTACGGCGTGGTCCAAGTACGTGCCTGCATCGCCGAGCTGAAGGACATGGCCGACCGGCACATGCGCGCGCTGTTGCGCGACGTGCCGGACGGTGATTACAGCGGCACCGCCGTGCTCGAAGATGCTGGCCACGGCCTGGGCGAGCTGGCCATCACCGCCCATGTGCAGATTCGCGGTGACCAGGCCCATGTGAGCATCGACAGCCCGCCACAAGTGCCCTACTTCATCAACTCCTACGAGGGCAACTCGGTGTCGGGCGTATACCTGGGGCTGATGATGTTCGCTCAGGTGGCGCCGCCCTACAACGAAGGCCTGTACCGCTGCGTCACGGTCGATGTCGGGCCCAAAGGGACCCTGTGCAACGCCGAAGAACCGGCACCCCACGTCAACTGCACCACCACGCCGATGGAAACCCTGGCCGATGCCGTGCGCACTGCGCTGGAGCAAGCCTCGCCACAACGGGTGACGGCCTCCTGGGGGCATACCAGCGGTATCAACATTGCCGGCCATGACCCGCGCAACGGCAACAGCGAGTACGTGACCATGGTGCTGGCCTCGATCATTGCCGGTGCCGGTGCCAACAAGGTGATGGATGGCTGGCACGCGTGCGGCCCGCTGTGCTGCTTCGGCGCGCTGATGAGCGGTGACATCGAGCTGCTGGAACATGCCTACCCGGTGCTCATCCACCGCTACAGCCTGATGGCCGACAGTGGCGGCGCTGGCGAGTTTCGCGGTGGTTCGGGCACCCGGCTGGAGATCGAGCCGCTGGACCACGCCATGACCGTGGTCGGCTTCGGTGAAGGCCGGCAACTGCCCACCGCCGGTGCCGCCGGGGCACGCAATGCGCTGCTGGAGCCCAAGCTGGGCAGGCTGATCCACCGCCACGCCGATGGCAGCGAAGACCACTACACGCAAAACCCGATGCTCACCCTGCAGCCCGGTGAGCGAATCATCAACATCAACCCCGGTGGCGGTGGCTACGGCGACCCGCTGCGCCGGCCGATTGCCGCCGTCCTGCAAGACCTGCGCAACGGCCTGGTCTCGCCCCAGGGCGCAGCCCTGGAATACGGCGTGGTCGTCGATGCCGATGGCCAGCTGGATGAACCCGCAACCCGCCTTGCCCGCGCCCCGCACTGACCGGAGACCCATCATGCGCAACCAATATCGCCTGGGCATCGACGCCGGCGGCACCTTCACCGATTTCATCCTGGCCGACCGCGACGGCGGCGTGCAGCTGTTCAAAGCCCCGTCCACGCCGCAGGACGGCACCCTGGCCATTCGGGCCGGGCTGGCGCAGATCGCCGACGCCACCGGCCGCAGCCCGGCCGAGCTGATTGCCAACTGTGACCTGTGCATCAACGGCACCACCGTCGCCCTCAACGCGCTGATCGAGCGTACCGGGGTCAAGGTGGGCCTGCTGTGCACCGAAGGCCACGAAGACAGCCTGGAAATCCGCTTGGGGCACAAGGAAGAAGGCCACCGCTACGACGCCCACTATCCGCCAGCGCACATGCTCGCCCCCCGCCACCTGCGCCGCCCGATTGGTGGCCGCATCCTCGGCGATGGCCGTGAGCACAGCCCGCTGGACGAACGCGCCATCCACGCCGCCATCGACTACTTCCGTGCCGAAGGCGTAGAGGCCGTGGCCATTTCCTTCCTGTGGTCGGTGCGCAACCCCAGCCATGAGCAGCGTGCCGCCGAGCTGGTGCGGGCAGCCCTGCCCGGGGTATTCGTCTGCACGGGCTGCGAGGTGTTTCCGCAGATTCGCGAGTACACCCGCACCTCCACCACGGTGGTCAACGCCTACCTCAGCCCGGTGATGGCCCGCTATGTGGCGCGCATCGACAGCCTGTTCCACGAGCTTGGCGTGCAACAACCGGTGCGTTACTTCCAGTCCAACGGTGGCCTGGCGCCGGGGCACCTGATGCGTGAGCGCGCGGTCAATGCCATCAACTCCGGCCCCGCCTCGGCGCCCCAAGCCGGGCTAGCGGTGGCACGGCCATTCGGTATCGACAACGTCATTACCGTGGACATGGGGGGCACCTCGTTCGACATCACCCTGACCAACGCCGGGCGCACCAACTTCAGCAAGGATGTGGACTTCCTGCGCCAGCGCATTGGCGTGCCGATGATTCAGGTGGAGACGCTGGGTGCTGGCGGCGGCTCCATCGCCCACCTGGACGAGTTCGGCATGCTGCAGGTCGGCCCGCGCAGCGCCGGTGCCATGCCGGGGCCCGTGTGCTACGGCAAAGGCGGCAGTGAGCCCACGGTAACCGACGCCAACCTGGCGCTGGGCTACCTCCCGGATGGTGCACTGTTGGGCGGCAGCATCCGCCTAAACCGACAGGCCGCACTGGATGCCATACGCAGCAAGATCGCCGAGCCACTGGGCATCAGCGTGGAACGGGCGGCGTTCGGCATCACTACATTGGTGAACCTGAACATGGTCAACGGCATTCGCCGCGTGTCCATTGAGCGCGGCCACGACCCGCGCGACTTCGCCCTGATTGGCGCAGGCGGTGCGGCGGGCATGCACGTGGTCCGCCTGGCCGAGGAAATCGGCATGCAGACCGTGCTGATCCCCAAGGTGGCCTCGGGCTTGTGTGCGTTCGGCCAGATCCTGTCCGATGTACGTTACGACCAGCTCACCAGCCTGTCGATGCGCCTGGACGCCGGGCATGTGAACCTGGAGCAGCTCAACCACGCCCTTGCCGAACTGCGCCAGCAAGGCCTGGCCAACTTGCGCCAAGACGGCTTTGGCGACCAGGCCAGCAGTTGCCACTACACCCTGGAAATGCGCTACCAGGGGCAGATCCATGAATGCAGCGTGGAGCTGGCGCAGCATGCCCTGGATGAAGCAGGCCTGGCCGCGCTGATCAACCGCTTCCACAGCCGCCACCAGACCCTGTACTCGTACAGCGAACCCGACAGCCCGGTGGAACTGGTGAACCTTGAGTGCTCGGTAATCGGCCACCTGCCACGCCCACCGCAACCTGAGTTGCAGGGCCCGGCCGAACCGCCGGCAGCCACCCCGCAAAGCGTCCGGCCGATGCTGTTCAGCGCCGACGGCGCGTGGCAACCCACGCCCGTGTTCAACGGCAATCGTCTGCTGCCGGGGCAGACCGTGCAGGGCCCCTGCGTGATCGAGGAGGACACCACCAACATCGTCGTGCCGCCGGGCTGGCAGGCGCGCCTGGAGCCTTCGGCCACCTACCGGGTGACACGAGGGGCTTGATCAAACGGTCGGCGTGCGCCGATCATGGGCCTGAAAGCCGCCTGGCAGCCTCGCGTTGCCGGGCGGTTTGCACAATAACAAGAGCTGCTTGAGTAGCTTGCCTGCAGTTCCTTTTTTCAATGCTGCCCTCTTTGAAAAAGGACCCACCATGCCCACAGAACTCTCGACCCACGGCTGGGCTCAGCCGGAGCGCCAGGCGCGCTGGGCCGAAGCCATCAGCGACACCTATTTCCCATTGAGCCTGCAGTTTGCCACCGAACAGCCGTTCAATGGCCACCTGCAGCGCTGGAGCACGCCCAGCACGCCGCTCAGCCTGTCGCGCCTGCGCTCCAGCCCGTTGGGCTACTCGCGCAGCAAGGCGCACATCGGCCAGGACCATGAAGCGTTCTACCTGGTGACCGTGCCGCACAGCAGCGAGGTGCACTTCGAACAGGACGGTCACCCGATCAGTTGTCGCCCGGGTGGTTTCATCGTCGAGCGCGGCGACGCCCCCTACCGCTTCCATTACGGCACACAGAACGACCTGTGGGTGCTCAAGCTGCCTGAGCAGGCACTCAAGGCCAACTTGCTGGGGCACAAACGCTATACCCGGCATTGCTTCGATGCCAGTCAGGGCCTGGGGCGCATCTTCGTCGAACAGCTGGACCTGTGCGCCCGCCATTTCGATGCCAGCCCTGTGGCTGCCCGGCATTTGCTGCTGGAACAGGCCTCAGCCACCCTGTTGCTGGCCCTGCAACAGGACGACCGCGTACTGGGCAGCGAAGGCAGCAACCTCAGCACCCTGCACCTGACGCGGGTGGAGCAGTACGTGCTGCAACACCTGGGCGACCCCGAACTCACGCCACAAACCATCGCCAGCGCCTGCGGGCTGTCGTTGCGTTACCTGCACAAGCTGTTCGCGATCACGCCTTACACCCTTGGCGAATGGGTGCGCCTGCAACGCCTGGAGGCTGTGCACCGGCAACTGCGCGACCCGTATTGCCACCTGGCCATTGGCGAACTGGCGTTCCGCTGGGGCTTTGCCGATCAGGCGCAGTTCACCCGCGCATTTCGCCAGCAATATGGGTGCACGGCACGGGAGGTCAGGGCTGCACGTACGCACTGAACGGTGCAAGCGGCGGTCACTGCGCGACCGGAGTCAGTCTTAGGCCGCCACGTCCAGCACCTGCCAACTGTCATCCGGGTCGAAGCGTTTCATCGCCTTGGCCAGCCTGTCACCCTGTGGCCCGAGGTTTTTCTCGAACACCTGGCCGTCGTGGCTGATCATGAAGCTCATCACCCCAGTGTCGTCGTACCTGGCCGGCCAGACGACCATGGCAAAAACCACGGCTCATCTGGTTGCCTATCAGTAGCTGTACGCGCCGCCAGGGGCAGAGGGGCCTTGTGCATCGAGGATGCGGAAGTGGTAGCCGTACCAGTCATCACCCACCACATCCTGGCCGAACAGCGGGCCCAACGCTTCCGGCGGTTTTGGCCAGGAGCCGAAAGCCCGCCCGGTTCATCGATAGTCACTATCGAGCAGGGCAATTTCTACCGGGCGCCTTGGCCTAATAACCTTGCTCCATCGACTCGCCGCCCATGACCCCGGCCCTTGGAGCTACCCTGATGAACACCCTGGCCCGCCTACTTTTCGCCACCTTCGCCGTTTTTGCCATCGCCATCATGAGCGGCTGTGCCAGCCACCCGGAACTGCGCCCGTACACAGCTGAAGAAACCCGCCAGTTGCAGTTGGAAGCGCTACAGCGTCGCGGTCTTTCCCTTGACGACTACGAGCAGCAACGGCGGGTCATCCAGCGCGCTGACAACCTGCCTGTAGTAACGGAAGCCACCGACGCAGACACTTCGACCAAAGGCTGACAGGGGCAAGCAGCGGTTCCCTCGTTCCACCTGTACAGGTATCCTCTAGCGCTCAACCGCAAGCCTTCCAGGATGGAGACCATGACCAGGCCCCTTCTGTTGCTGAGCGCTGCACTGCTGTTTAGCCCTGTTCTACTGGCCCAGCAGATCAAACGCGAACTGGGCAGCTTCGACTTCACACTCGGCACCACACCCTCGCGCACCATGGCCCAAGGCCTTATCTCACCCAGTGCCGTCGGCGCCTTCCATGGTGGGCTGGACTTCAGTCACGCCAGTGGCTGGTACCTGGGCCAGTACGCGCCCAGCATGGGCGTTGCCCCCAACTCGACCCTGCGCCTGGACAGCTACCTGGGCTACAAGCACCA
The DNA here is from genome assembly GCF_001320605.1 of Pseudomonas sp. NBRC 111133. Lineage (NCBI taxonomy): Bacteria > Pseudomonadati > Pseudomonadota > Gammaproteobacteria > Pseudomonadales > Pseudomonadaceae > Pseudomonas > Pseudomonas sp. NBRC 111133. The sequence goes on from NZ_BCBJ01000001.1 coordinate 59,033, forward strand.
TTTCGACAGCAGCCTGGGCTACGAGGTAGGGTTGATCCATTACAGTCAGCCGAATATCGCAGGCCCCGACAGTTACGCCCTGTACGGTGGCATCTCGGTGCTGGGCAGCCGTTTCGGCGGCGCGTTGCGCGATAACCCCAACAACCGCACCGGCACGCTGTTCGCCGACTTTGGCCAACTGCCGCTGTTCGATGTCGACCTGACCGTAAAGCTCGCCCACCACCAACTGGGTACACCGTTCACCATTGGCGACGGCAGCCAGGTGACTGCCTTTTCCGATTGGTCGCTGGAGCTGTCGCGGCCTTGGCTTGGCATCGACCTGAACCTGGTCTACAGCAACTCCAACCTCAGTGGCGGGGGTTGCGATGCGTATTCGGGCATGAACACCTATTGCGACAGCATGGTCACGCTCAAGGCACAGCGCAGGTTCTTCTAACGACGTGAGCGCCGCTTGACCCGATGCTACAACGCTGCAACAGCCTCGATCTCCACCAGCATGCCGTCCAGCGCCAGCCGTGGCACCGGGATCAGGGTGCAGGTCGGCTTCATGTGCGGCCCCCACGCCCTGTCCGCCTCCGCTACCCATTGGCGCAGGCGCGCTTCAGAATGCTCGACAATCAGCAAGGTCAGCTTGAACACCTGAGCCAGGCTGGCGCCTTTGGATGCCAACGCCAGCTCCAGGTTTACCAGCGCCTGGCGGGCCTGTTCGGCAAACAGGGGTGACAGCTGGCCATCGCTGTCCTCCCCGCCTTGGCCGGCGATGAACAACAGCCGACTGTCGGCGCGTACCTCGGCGACGTGGGAATAGGCATTGCCACTGGGATCGTAAAGGCCCTCGGGGTTGCTCAGCTGGAATACGGCTTGATGGGTCACGACATGCCCTCGATCGGATGGAAGAGTGGCGGAGTATCGGACCTTAAGTTAACTCGAGGTCAAGCGCAGCGTAGGACGTTTCGCACAGAAGGCGAACTGATGTGAACCACGCGTCTGTTTGCGCGGCGGCCGTCGCGCGCTAGATTACCAGCCCCGGCATGGAGGCCTGAATCCAACAAGGAAAAGCGCATGAGTAATTTTGATTTCCAGCTGGCCTATACCATCAAGCCGCACACCGCACGCGATGACGCCGATGCCGCCCAGGCACGGGTACACCTACGGGAAAATCTCGGCCTGGACACCGTTGAGCACATTGAGACCACCTTGCTTGGGACGGTCGAACTCAAGGGCTCCACGCTTGCAGAGCGCAAGCTCGAGGCTGAGAAACTGATTCACGAATATATTCATAATGCGCTCAAGCAGCTGCGTGTGCTGTCTACCGTGAAATTCTACGGCAGCCTGATGGTGAACGGGCTAGGCCCCGCCATACGCTTCGACATCCTGCCCAAGTGAGCCTCAACAGGCATCAGGCGCCCCCGCGCCTGATGCCGGACACCGTCACTTTTCCTGCAGTACCGCCCTGCCCTTTACCGCCCTGGGCCCGCGCCATGCCCAGCACAACAACCCGGGAAATGGCGCGTACACCACGAAGACGACCCACAGCATCTTGCGTTCGGCGCGCCGATCACTGCCAATGATGTGCCAGATCGCCCAGACCTCCAGCAGGATGACGAAGGCCGCGATGATGATCCAGATCGTTCCGATTTCCATGAGCGCTCTCCCATTTGGCGTGTAATGGGTTGGGTTTCAGCAAGCGCCGAGGGTTCAGATTGTTTTGTTTGGCGCCAGTGCAGCCCATTCAGTGTGGTGCTTGTTCCAGCGCCGACTTCAGCGCCGCCGCATCGATAAACGCCCGCTGGCCCACCAGCGCCCCCTGCTCCAGTTGCAACCACTGTACCTGGCCATCCTGCCCGGAATAACGGCTGGCCACGCGCCCTTCACGGTCAAGCAGCACACGGTAGTTGTATGCGCGCATGGCGGGGATGGCGAACAGCTTGCTGATGATCGCCGGCATGCGCTGGATGTCGGCAACAAACACGGCATGACGCGCCTCGAGGTAGCCCTTGGGCTGCTCGGCCAGCGCAGCCTTTACCATCTTTGCGCCGTCCATGTCGCGCGCCACCAGCAGGATCTGCGTGCCAGCATCAAGGCTGTAGGCCTGCTCATACTGGTCAAGCAGCGTGAACGGTGCCAGCTTGTCGCCCACCTCCAAGGCATTGGCCAGTAACGGCAACAGGCTGCACAGCAGGGCAATGACGTACTTCATGAAGGGTGTCCTCGGTAATAGGGGGCGGCATGGCGGCGAAGGGCCAAGCCAGGCAGGTTGCCTGAACACGACCTGAAATACGACACGCGCACCCGGGAGATTGTCTTTCCCCCAGCCAGCCGCCACACTCTGCGGGCCAGCCAGGAAGCGGAGACCAGAGTGCCAACGCCACGTCAGTTCAGCAAGAAGACCAGTACCAGCAACATGCTGCGACTGAAATCCACCAGCGCCAACGCCCAGGCTCCGTACAGGGTTGACTTCGTCCTGCTCGAACATTTCTCGATGGCCAGCTTTACCGTCGCCATGGATGTGCTGGTCACCGCCAACCTGCTGCGCACGGACAGCTTCCGGTTCACCCCGTTGTCGATGGATGGCGACCGGGTGCTCAGCGACCTGGGGCTGGAGCTGGTGGCCACTGAGCTGTCCGCCGAGGCGCTGAAGGAGCTGGACTTGCTGGTGATCTGCGGCGGCCTGCGCACGCCCCTGAAATACCCGGAACTCGACCGCCTGCTGGACGACTGCGCGGCCCACGGCATGGCCCTGGGTGGCCTGTGGAACGGCGCCTGGTTCCTAGGCCGCGCCGGGGTGCTGGACGACTACGGTTGCAGCATCCACCCCGAACAGCGCGCCAGCCTGTCCGAACGCAGCCCGCAAACACGCATTACCCCGGCCAGCTTTACCCTCGACCGCGACCGCCTCAGCGCCGCCAGCCCCAACGGTGCCATGGAGCTGATGCTGGGCCTGGTGCGCCGGCTGTATGGTGATGGCCTGGCCGAAGGCGTGGAAGAAATCCTGTCATTCTCCGGAGCGCGTTACCGTCAGGTTGGACCGGGGGCGAAGAAGTCCATGAGCCTGCACCTGCGCACCATCGTCGAACTGATGGAAAACAACCTGGAGGAAACCCTCAGCCTCGACCAGCTGGCCGCCTACAGCGGGCGCTCGCGACGGCAGATCGACCGGCTGTTCCAGGCCCAGCTGGGCACGTCGCCGCGGCGCTACTACATGGAGCTGCGCATCACCAAAAGCCGCCGCCTGCTGCAGTATTCCGACCTGTCGGTGATGGAAGTGGCAGTGGCCTGCGGGTTTGTTTCGGTGTCGCATTTCAGCAAGTGCTATGCGGCCTACTTCGGCTACCCGCCCTCGCGGGAGCAGCGGCTGGGCGAGTGAGCGCCGTTCAGGCGCGTATGTAACGCAGCACGGCGTCGCAAATCATGGCTTTGTGGCGCAGCTTGATCTCGTCATCGGACAGGTCGATCTGGAAGATCTCGCCGAAGGTATGGCGGTTCGACACCCGGTAGAAGCAGAACGCGCTCATCAGCATGTGCAGGTCGATCACTTCGATGCCGCCACGGAAAACCCCTTCCTGCACGCCACGGCGCAGGGTGTTACCCAACGCTTCGAGCACCAGGCTGCTCATTTCACGAATGGCCGGCGACTGCTTGACGTACTCGCCATAGTGGATGTTTTCAGTGCAGATGATGCGCACGAAATCGACGTTGCGGTCGTGGTGATCGAAGGTGAACTCAACCAGACGACGAATCGCCTGCTCGGCCGGCAGCGACTCCAGGTCCAGGCTTTGCTCGGTCTTGCGGATGTCGCCATACAGCTTGATCAGGCACTCGCAGTACAACTGCTCCTTGCTGCCGAAGTAGTAGTAGATCATGCGCTTGGAGGTGGCAGTGCGTTCGGCGATGGCATCGACGCGGGCGCCGGCCAGCCCTTGCTGGACGAACTCGTTGATGGCCGCCTGGAGGATATCCTCGCGCGTTTTCTCGGGGTTGTTCTTGCGCGTTCTGCGCCCCCCTTCGGTTTCAGGCTGGCCGAGGCCAACTACGGAATCACTCATACCCACTCACAGGCTATTTATTGGAATGAGGGGGATTATCCGTGAGCGCGGCCATGCAGGGAAGCGCGCTGTTGGTCGGGTAGCCATAAAGCCTCATGGGTGGCTGGCCGTGAAATCGTTCACGGCACGCCGCGGGCATCACTCCCGCTGGGCAGTATTGCGCTCCAGCGGCGGCGTCAGGTGCAGCACGCGGTTACGCCCGCCTTCGGCCAGCAAGTAACCACCTTTGCCATCCGCCACGATCGACTGTGGCGCCTTGAGGAAAGTCAGCACCGTGTGCTGAACGCCATCGGCGTCAACACGCAGCAGCCGGGCACGGTGGGTGTTGTCTTCACTGATCCACAAGCCGCGCTGATCACAGTACAGGAACGTCGGGTTGCGCAGGCCTTCGACCACCACCGGGTCGCTGCCATCGTCGGACAATGCGCGGACCTTGCCATTGGCCTTTTCGGTGTACAGCACACGGCCCGCGCAGCGGGTGAGCCCTTCGGTTTCGGTCAGGCCGGAACGCAGCACATCGAGCTGGCCGCTGTTCCAGTCGTAACGCATCAAGCGACCATTGCCTTTGCGGTCTTCGATGGCATACAGGTGGTCGCCGTCATTCCACAAGCCTTGCACGCTGTCGCCGTCGAACAGGGGGGTCACCTGGCCATCGCGGGCCAGGCTGACAGGTGCCCGGCCGCCTTCCTGACTGAACACCCACCCCCCTTGAGCCGCCACCATGCCGTCGGGCTTGGACAGGTTGTCGATGACCATGACCCGGTCGCCGGTCGCGGTGATCTTGAGGATGCTGCCACGGCCATCATCCAGCTCACGGCTGACCAGCAGGCTGCCATCGGCTTGCGGCAGCAGCGAGGCGGCTTTGGTCACATCGCGGTGCAGTACCTCGACATCCCAGCCGGAGGCAGCCTGAACCGGGTAGAAGCTCTGCCAGGCGAAAAAGCCCAAGGTGGCGGTAAGCAGACCGGTGGTGGCAGTCAGGGCGATGCGGGTGCTGCGCTTGCGCAGGATGTGCGGCATGTAGGGGCTCCTCGGGATTGCCGCGATGCTAGCAAGCGAATGTGAAAAAAATGTCGAGAAATGCAGAACATTACAAAAAACAAATGGATATAAAAATAACTAAACATTCTAACAAACAGGAATATAAAAATTGAAAGCCGAACGCCACCTCCTTAGGCTGGGCACATCGTTTCCCACTCGGTTTCAAGGAGCAAACCCATGCCAACCCGTGCTTTCTCTCCCCTGCGCCGGCTGTTGATCGGCGGCCTGCTGGCCAGTGTGGCCAGCGCCCTGCTGCCTTGGTCCGAAGCTCTGGCCGACGACGCCAAGACCCTGCGCATCGGCTACCAGAAGTTCAACAGTATCAACATCCTCAAAGGCAGCGGCGCGCTGGAAAAAGCGCTGGCACCACAAGGTGTAACCGTAAGCTGGCACGAATTTGCCGCCGGCCCGCAGTTGCTCGAAGCCTTGAGCACGGGTGCCATCGACCTGGGTCATGCCGCCGATGCGCCGTCCGTGTTCGCCCAGGCCGCCGGTAAACCGGTGGTGTACCTGGCTGCCGAACAACCCTACCCACGCGGCATCGGCCTGGTGGTGCGCGAGCAGGACCACCTGACCAGCGTGCAAGACCTGAAAGGCAAGCGCGTGGCCACCGGCCGCGGCTGGAACGCCCAGTACCTGCTGGCCGTAGCGCTGGAGCAGGCTGGCCTTACCTACAAGGACATTACCCCCGCCTACGTCAACAATGCCGCCGATGCCGTGGCTGCCCTGCAGTCCGGCAGTGTCCAGGCCGTCACCCTGTGGGACCCGTTCCTCGCCGCAGCAGAAAGCCAGCCCGGCCTGAAGAACCTGCGCGACGGTAGCGGCCTGTCCAACAACCGGACGTTCTACCTGTCCACCGCCAGCTATGCCGACCACCACCGTGCGCTGCTGAAAACCTTCTTCAGCGAACTGGGCAAGGTCAGCCAGTGGGCCAACGCCAAGCCTGCCGAGGTTGCCGCGCTATTGGCGCCGCAACTGGGCATCAGCGCCAACGTGCTGGAAGTGGCCAGCGAACGGCGTAACTACAATGCCGTGGCCATCACCCCGCAAATCGTTGCCGAACAACAGAAACTGGCCGATACCTTCCAGGGCCTGGGCCTGATTCCACGCAAGCTGCAGGTGGCCGATGCGGTCTACCCGGCTTCCGTCTTGCCTTGAGCGGAGCGCAGCCACCATGCCCCGCCCGATCCGCTTCAACGCCTTCAGCATGAACGCCGCCAGCCACCAGTCCCCCGGCCTGTGGCGCCACCCGCGCAACACCAGCGTGGCATTCAACCGCCTGAGCTACTGGACCGACCTGGCTCGCCTGCTGGAGCGCGGCCTGTTCGACGCCGTGTTCATCGCCGATGTGCTGGGCATCTACGATGTCTACCAAGGCGGGCCCGAAGCCGCCTTGCGCGGTGGTGTGCAGGTGCCGGTCAACGACCCGCTGCTGCTGGTACCGGCCATGGCCGGGGTCACCGAGCACCTCGGTTTCGGCGTTACCTTTTCGCTGACCTACGAACACCCCTACCCCTTCGCCCGGCGCATGTCCACGCTCGACCACCTGAGCAATGGCCGGGTTGGCTGGAACATCGTCACCGGCTACCTCGACAGCGCCGCACGCAACCTCGGCCTGGCGCGCCAGCTGGGCCACGACCAGCGCTACGACCTTGCCGAAGAGTACCTGCAGGTGCTGTACAAACTATGGGAGAAAAGCTGGGACGACGATGCCGTGCTGCTGGAGCGTGACAGTGGGCGCTATATCGAACCTTCGCGGGTGCACGCTATCAACCATGTGGGCGAGCACTTCCAGGTGCCCGGCATGCACTTGTGCCAGCCGTCGCCACAACGCACGCCGGTGCTGTTCCAGGCAGGTGCTTCGGCACGTGGCCAGCAATTTGCCGCGCAGCATGCCGAATGCGTGTTCATCAGCGGCCCGACGCCCACGGTGTTGCGCCGCTACGCCGACGGCATCCGCCAGGCCAGCGAGGCCGCCGGGCGGGGTCGTGATGAGGTGCTGATCTATGCGCAGGCGTTGCTGATCGTCGCCCCCACCCGGGAAGAAGCCGAGGCCCGCTTCGCCGAATACCGTCGCTACGTCGACCTGGACGCTGCCCTGGCACTGCTGTCGGGCTGGACCGGCATCGACTTTGCCGGCCTCGACCCCGACGCGCCGATCGAATATGTCGAAAACGATGCCGGTCGCGCCGCCCTGGCCGCGTTCACCGCCGCCGACCCCAAGCGCCGCTGGACCGTGCGCGAGGCCGCCGAATTCGTTGGCCTGGGGGGTCGCGGACCGGTGCTGGTCGGCTCAGCCGGCGAGGTCGCCGACCAGTTGGAAAACTGGCTGGACCAGACCGGCATCGATGGCTTCAACCTGACCTATGCCGTGCAGCCGGACGACCTGACCCATGTCGTCGATTTGCTGGTGCCCGAACTGCAACGCCGTGGTCGCTACCCTTCGAGCTACACCGAGGGCACCCTGCGCCACAAGCTGTTCGGCCAAGGCGACCAGCTGCCGGCACAGCACATTGGGCGTCAGGTTGACATTCAGCGATCAAATACCGGGTATTCCAACATTTAATTTGTGGATGCCACGCGCTCAACCCTATTCTGTCGCCACATCCCCTGCGCCGCACCGGCCGGTGCGGTTCACGGCATGGGGAGAGAACAACAAGTCGAGATCGTCCATGTCGAACCATTCGTACTTCGCCCCCCACGGTGGGCACCCGGCTCAAACCGAGCTGCTGACTGACCGTGCCATGTTCACCGAAGCCTATGCCGTTATCCCTAAAGGCGTGATGCGTGACATCGTCACCAGCCACCTGCCGTTCTGGGACAAGATGCGCATGTGGGTCATTGCCCGCCCACTGACCGGTTTTGCCGAAACCTTCTCCCAGTACATCGTCGAAGTGGCCCCGGAAGGCGGCAGCGAGCGCCCAGAGCTGGACCCGAACGCCGAAGCCGTGGTGTTCATCGTCGAAGGCGAGCTGGACATCACCGTCGAAGGCAAGCATCACACCCTGGTACCGGGCGGCTACGCCTTCCTGGCCCCGGGCGCCGAGTGGAGCCTGCGCAACAACAGCAAATCCAATGTGACCTTCCACTGGCTGCGCAAGCACTACCAGAAAGTTGAAGGCCTGGACGTACCCGAGTCGTTTGTTACCCACCGCGACAACGCCACCGTCATCGAAATGCCGGGCACCGAAGGCCGCTGGGTCACCACCCGCTTCGTCGACATGGCCGACATGCGTCACGACATGCACGTAAACATCGTCACCTTCCAGCCGGGCGGCGTGATCCCGTTCGCGGAAACCCACGTGATGGAACACGGCCTGTACGTGCTGGAAGGCAAGGCGGTGTACCGCCTGAACCAGGACTGGGTCGAAGTGGAAGCCGGCGACTTCATGTGGCTGCGCGCCTTCTGCCCGCAAGCCTGCTACGCCGGCGGCCCAGGCAAGTTCAGCTACCTGCTGTACAAGGACGTGAACCGTCATGTGCATTTGACGCTGAATCCTAAGCGCTAAGCTCAGGCTGATGCCCTAAGCCCGCCAATCTGGCGGGCTTTCCATTTGCCGCGCATACTGAAACACCCATCTCCCGCACGGTACCGGCCATGCCCCGCTGCCTGCTGCTTACCCTCCTGCTGCTGTGCACCCCTGCCCTGGCCGCCGATGCCTGGAACCTTGCCTACGACCGCGAAGGCATCCGCGTGTACCTCAGTGGCGTACCCGACTCGCCCTACCAGCAGTTTCGTGGTGTGAGCACCATGAAAGCCAGCGTGCGCACGCTCACCGACCTGCAGGAGAACCTGCGGGTGGCCTGCAAGTGGCTATATGCCTGTGACCAGATGCGCCTGCTGGACGTGGACGGGGCCGACACCTGGGTGTACCTGACCACCAACCTGCCCTGGCCGACCATGCCACGGGACATTGTGTTGAAGGTGAGCAGCGAACGCCTGGATGACGGGACGCTGCTGCGACACCTGAGCGCTGAGCCCGACAAGATTCCCCAGGTTGACGGGTTGATCCGGGTGCAGCACCTGAGTGGTGAGTGGCGAATGAAACCGTTGAATGAGCGGTTGACCGAAGTGACGTACCAGTTGCAAGCCGACCCGGCCGGAGATGTGCCGGGCTGGCTTGCCAATCGGTTCGTGGTGGATGCGCCGGTGGTAACCCTCAGAACCCTGAGGGCTGTCGCCGAACGTCAGCATTGAGGGCTATCCACCAGATCGCCTGGGTATCAGTCAAAATCGAAACCTGGCTCGCAAGTACCGATCGGGGTCAAGAAAGTACCCTCAGGGCACTGTATTTCTGGCACGCCTATACTGTTGACACCCCCACGGTCAGCTTGAGGCTGCTCGCTGAAGACGGCATCGTTGGCATGCGCAACCTGAACCAGGCCTGCGGCGGCCAGCAGTGTAATGAATGCTATTTTTTTCATTTTGGTTTCCTGTAACAACATTAAGGGACTTGCCCGAAAGATCCTATGCGCCACCCAACCCATGGGGCTTTAGGCAATTGCCTCCAGATCACTGGGAAGCCCACAGTTGCTGCGTGGGAAACATCATTGCAGCAGACAATGCCGTCGTGCGCTGACTGATCGCGCGCAGGCCCTATCGCCCTGAGTCAATTTCTGCCACTGTGCCCGCGCGGCGCGGACCAGCACGGTACGGGTGTCTGGCTCCAGCGCCAGCAGGCACAACACGAAGATCAGAAACAGCTGCGACAGCGCCGCGGTGACCTTGCCACCCGGCAGCTTGAACGTCGATTGCGCATGGCCCCCATGATGCAGAAGACGAAAAAGCCGATGATGGCGTACACCAGAATGATCGAAGTGCCGGACAGCGCAATGATTTTGCCCGAGCCCATGAACAACCCGGTACCCATTGCGCCATTGATCGAAATAAGCTGTATGTGCCGGTTTTCCAGCCGTCTTTTGAGCACTCGGCCCGCTTCCGGCGCGCTGCTTTTCGCGTTGCACGTTTGATGCGTAGTCAACTTCTTATTCTTTTTATGTAAAACTTCCACGCCCCGCAGCGCACCAACAAATTGAAACCAAGGTGCAGGTCTCATGTCATTCAAATGATGAGAGCGTAGGCAATAAAAAATCAAACTAATGCCTGATGCAACTTAGCAACGGACTTTCTTATTGTTTAAACGCACCGTCAGAACGTGCGCCTGAAACCGTCCCGCGAAAGCCGTTTCATTCTGCCAGCGGCCCAGGTCAAGCGGAACGCTACAGAATGCACACAGGCAAAGGGATTTTTTGCAGTGTGAAAAGCCCAGGTGACAGTTTGCACAATGCGCCTGTCAAAAGGCCTGACCCAGCGGTCACATCTTGTAGGTCGAGAGCAGGATGCTGGTCTCGGTATTCTCGATGTGCGGGATCGACCGAATGGTGTTCAGCGCCCGGTCGAAGGCTTCGAGGGTGTCGGCGCGCAGCTCTGCCATCAGGTCCCAGCGGCCATTGGTGGTATGGATGGCCACCACGTTGGGATGCCCGCGCAGCGCGTGCTTGACCTCTGCGGCGTGGTGGCCGCTGATGCCGATGCTGGTGATTGCCCGCACGCCCTGCTCCAGCGCGTCGGACCGCAGGCGTACCGTGTAACCAATGATCACGCCCTGCTCTTCGAGCCGGGTAATGCGGTTTTGCACGGTTGCCCTGGCCACCTTGAGCTTCTTCGCCAGGGTCAACACAGGGGTACGTGCATTGTCCCGCAACAGCGCAATCAGTTCCCGATCAATCGTATCCATAACGCCTGCCAATAATCAGATTGCTACTTTGGGGTGGCAGATTGTCTAGAAAGTTGATGAAACTGGCAACCTGCATTCTTCCGATTGACGCAACCTTTCATCAAAATGTTCATGCCACTTCAACAATCTTAAGCGTGCCGCCTGCCATGACCGGGGCAACCGCGCAATAACAAGGTGCAAGAGCATGACGTATTTCATTGATGTTCCAACCATGTCGGACTTGGTACATGACATTGGCGTAGCGCCGTTCATAGGCGAACTGGCTGAGGCCCTGCGTGAAGACTTCAAACGCTGGCAGGAGTTTGACAAGTCTGCGCGTGTTGCCAGCCATTCGGAAGTGGGTGTTATCGAATTGATGCCGATTGCCGACAACAACCGCTATGCCTTCAAATACGTTAACGGCCACCCGACCAATACTGCCAGTGACCTGCATACGGTAATGGCCTTCGGCGTGCTGGCCGATGTCGACACCGGTTACCCGGTGTTGCTGTCCGAACTGACCATCGCCACCGCCTTGCGCACCGCCGCCACCTCGTTGATGGCTGCGCAGGCACTGGCCCGGCCGAACGCACGCAAGATGGCGTTGATCGGCAACGGCGCACAAAGCGAATTCCAGGCGCTGGCCTTCCATAAGCACCTGGGTATCGAAGAAATCGTTGCGTACGACACCGACCCGCTGGCCACCGCCAAGCTGATTGCCAACCTCAAGGAATACAGCGGCTTCACCATCCGCCGGGTCGGCTCGGTAGCCGAAGCCGTGAAAGGCGCGGACATCATCACCACTGTTACTGCCGACAAGGCCTACGCCACCATCATCACCCCCGACATGCTCGAACCCGGCATGCACCTGAATGCCGTGGGCGGCGACTGCCCGGGCAAGACCGAGCTGCACGCTGATGTACTGCGCAAGGCCCGCGTGTTCGTCGAGTACGAACCACAAACCCGTATTGAAGGCGACATCCAGCAACTGCCGGCGGACTTCCCAGTCGTTGAGCTGTGGCGTGTACTGCGCGGCGATACCGAGGGGCGCCAGAGTGACAGTCAGGTCACCGTGTTCGATTCGGTGGGCTTCGCCCTGGAAGACTATACCGTACTACGGTACGTACTACAGCAAGCCGAAAAACGCGGCATGGGCTCGAAGATCGACCTGGTGCCGTGGGTGGAAGACGACCCGAAAGACCTGTTCAGCCACACCCGTGGCCACGCTGCCAAAAACCGCATCCGACGCGTTGCCTAACCGATGAGCAGCGCCGCCGCATCGAGCGTTCAGCGCGGCTGGTGCCGCTGGATGTGCACACCATCGAAATGGCCGGTGGCTCGGTGCGCTGCAAGATTGCGGGGATTCACCTGTCGCCGAGAATGGCTGCGGCCTGACCACTGACGCGGTCGGTGTAGGAGCGGCCTTGTCGTCAGGCACGCTATATCCCACCGCCCGCCAGCAACTGTGTCATCACGTCGGCCAACGCCTTGACCATCACATCCGCCGTCGGCCGATGCACGATGACGATTTCATAACTGTCGACCTCCGGCAGCCCCTGCCCCGCCCCCAGCACCCGATGCTCGCCAGTGGCCGCCCTTGGCGGCAGCAGGCTGACACCCATGCCATCGGCCACTGCCGCCTGGATACCACTGAGACTGGAGCTGGTGAAACTGATGCGCCAGCGCCGACCCATGCCTTCGATGGCGTTGATCATGTCTTCGCGGTACAGCCCCCGCGGCGGGAAGGTCACCAACGGGATCGGGTCCAGCTCGAAGGCGGGGGTGCGCGCACTGTCGATCCATTGCAGGCGCTCGGGCCAGCAGGCCACGCCCTCGCGGGTGTTGCGCCGCTGCTTGAGCAACACCAGGTCGAGCTCACCGTTGTCGTAGGCCTGGCTGAGGTCGCGGCACAGGCCGCTGGTCACTTCCAGCTTCACCTGCGGATGCAGGCGGCTGAAGGCCGATAGCGCATTGGTGGTGCGCCCGCCAACGAAATCTTCGGGCACACCAAGGCGCACGGTGGTGCCCACCATCGCCCCGGCCAGGGCTTCGAGCATCTGGTCGTTCAAGGCCAGCATGTGCCGGGCGTAGCCGAGCAAGGTTTGCCCGGCATCGGTGGGCAGCACATCGCGGTTGCCCCGCACCAGCAAACGGTGGCCGACCATGTCTTCCAGGCGGCGTACCTTCTGGCTGATGGTCGACTGTGTCGAGTGCAGGCGAGCGGCAGCGGTGGTGAAGCTGCCGCAATCGGCCACCACCACAATCGCGCGTAGCAGGTCGAGGTCGAACAGCGCCCTATTCGATTTAACGCTAATGGACATCTGGGTATTCAACGACTGAATGGCAAGACTGCGTTCTATCACGGCTAGTCGCCAAGGGCCACACCTTCACGCCGCGGGTCGGCGCCACCCGACCAACCCTCGCCACGGCGCTGGATGATCTGCATGCCGCTGGTCATGGTCATGGGCGTCACCTCATGCCCCCAGGCTGCCAACTGCCGGATCAGCGCCGGGCTGCTCAGCCCCGCTTCCACCTCGGTGCCGGCATTGCGGCTGCCAAAGTTGGGCAAGCCTGCGGCCTGTTGCGGGTCTAGCTGCCAATCCAGCAAGCCAACCAAAGCCTTGTTCACATAGCCGATGATCTGCGAGCCGCCCGGTGAACCCAGGCTGGCCACCAGATCACCCGACGCTCGCGAGAACACCAGCGTTGGCGCCATGGCCGACAGCGGCCGCTTGCCCGGCTGTACCCGGTTGGCCACGGGTTTGCCGTGCTCCTGCGCAATGAACGAGAAGTCAGTGAGGTGGTTGTTGAGCAGGAAGCCCTTGACCATCAGGTGCGAACCGAACGCCGCCTCCACCGACGTGGTCATGGCCAGGGCCTGGCCGCTGTCATCCACCGCGCTGAGGTGCGAGGTGGAAATGCGCAATGGCGAGCGATCCGGCGCCAGGGCCAAGTCGGCGCCCTGGGGTTGGCCCGGGCGAGCGCGCTTCATGCTGTGCTCGCCTATCTGCGCTGCACGGCTGGCCAGGTAGTCGGCGTCGGTAAGCGCCTTGACCGCGACCGGCACGTAATCGCTGTCGGCCAGGTACTGTGCGCGGTCGGCATAGGCCAAACGCTCAGCCTCGGCGATCAGGTGCACGGCCAGTGGTGATGCCTCCAGGCCAGCCGGGGATGCGCTCGCAAGCGGGCGCAACGCTGCCAGATCGCGCTGCGGCGTGGCGCGCTGTACGGCTTCGAGAATGCCCAGGGTCTGCAACACCGTCACCCCGCCCGAAGACGGCGGCGGCATGCCGCAGATGCGCCATGCCTTATAGGGGCCGCACACGGGCTCGCGCTCTTTGGCCTGGTACTGCTGCAAGTCCTGCAACGAGAGGTAACCGGCATTGGCATGGCTGCGTACCTTGGCCACGATGGCTTCGGCGATCTCGCCGGTATAGAACGCGTCAGGGCCTTGCGCGGCAACCTGATCGAAGGCATCCGCAAGCTCGGGGTTGCGCAGGATCGTTCCCACCGCCAGCGGCTTGCCCTGCTCATCCAGGAAGTAGCGGGCCATGGCCGGTGACCGGGCAATGAACGGGTCACCGGACACCAGGGCGTGAAGGCGCTCGGACACCGGGAAACCGTTGCGTGCAAGCGCGATGGCCGGCGCGAACAAGTCGCGCCAGGGCAGCTTGCCGTGCTGATCGTGGGCCAATTTCAAAGCACGTAGAACACCCGGCACGCCAACCGAGCGCCCGCCAATCTGCGCCGCCCTGAATGGCATCGGCGTGCCGTCGGCTTGCAGGAACAGCGCTTCCGTTACAGCGGCCGGCGCGGTCTCGCGGCCATCGAACGCCTGCACACGCTCGCCGTCCCAATAAAGGATGAACGCCCCGCCGCCAATACCGCTGGATTGCGGCTCGACTAAGGTCAGCACCATTTGCATCGCAATGGCCGCATCGATGGCGCTGCCACCGGCACGCAACATTGCCCGTCCCGCTTCGCTGGCCAACGGGTTGGCTGCAGCAACCATATGGCGGCTGGCCTGCACGGGCTGCAAGCCTGTGCGGTAGCCAGAGGCCAGCTCGGGAGGTGCGGGCAGCACCTGGTCGGCACAGGCCAGGCCACTGGCGGCTACCAGGCAAAGGGCGCTGATCAGGGGTGGGGAGAAATACATCGGCATGCTTCCTGCGAACTTCAAAAGCCCCGAAGATACCCTGTCGAACCCCTGAAAAAAACTAAGCCACTTCCTCGAACGGCAAGCCCACGTAGTTCTCGGCAATGTTCACCAACCCGGCCGGCGACGTCAGAAAGTACTCGCGGTCGGCCTCTTGCATCTTCTGGTCCCAGGCGTCCTTGTGGCTGCCGAAATCGTGCAACAACTGGGTCATGAACCAGCTGAAGCGCTCGCCTTTCCACACCCGGCGCAGGGCCAGCGGGGAGTATTGCTGCAGCAGGTCGGTGCGCCCTTCGCGGTAAACCTTGACCAGAATGCGATACAGGTAATTCACGTCCGACGCCGCCAGGTTCAGGCCCTTGGCACCGGTAGGCGGGACGATGTGCGCGGCGTCACCCACCAGGAACAGGTGGCCATACTGCATAGGTTCGACCACCAGGCTGCGCAGCGGGGCGATGCTTTTTTCCAAAGCAGGGCCGGTGACCAGGTCAGCCGCTACGTCGGCGGGCAAGCGAGCTTTCAGTTCATTCCAGAAGCGCTCGTCAGACCACGCCTCGACCCGGTCTTGCAAAGGTACCTGCAGGTAGTAGCGGCTGCGTGTTTGCGAGCGTTGGCTACACAGCGCGAAGCCACGCTCGTGGTGGGCATAGATCAACTCGTGATTGACCGGCGGCGTATCCGAAAGCAGGCCCAGCCAGCCAAACGGATAGACCCGCTCGTACTGCTTCAACACACCTTCGGGAATGCTCTGGCGCGACACACCGTGGAAGCCGTCGCACCCGGCGATGTAGTCGCAATCCACCCGGTGCAACTGGCCCTCCTTTTCAAACGTGAGGTAGGGCTTCTCGCCCTTCAGTTCATGCGGCTGGACATTGCTGGCCGAATAGATGATCGGCGCGCCAGTCGCTTCGCGGGCCTGCATCAGGTCGCGGGTGACTTCGGTCTGGCCGTATACCATGACGGTCTTGCCACCGGTCAGGGCTTTGAGGTCCAGGCGTTGGCGGCGCCCGCCGACCAGCAACTCGACCCCTTCGTGCACCAGGCCCTCACGGTCCATGCGCTCGGCCACACCGGCTTCGCGCAGCAGGTCGACAGTGCCTTGCTCCAGCACCCCGGCGCGGATGCGGCCAAGTACGTATTCAGGCGTCTGGCGCTCGACGATGACGTTATCGATACCGGCCTTGTGCAGCAGTTGGCCCAGCAGCAGGCCAGACGGACCTGCACCAATAATTGCAACCTGAGTTTTCATTGTTGTTGTCTCTGTTCGGACGATGCCGGCCCTGGACTGGCAGTGGGGCGGCATCTGCTGTTAGGGTTTGCCCTTGCATTTTTAATGGCAAAAAGCACTACGGACGTGTGCTATTCCATCTAAAACCTGCACTTTTATAAAAACGTTCGATTAACGGACAGGCTGCCCTTGATGAAATCCACCCTCCCCGGCGTTCCGTTGTTCAAGCTGTATGGCGAAAACCAGGCCTGGCCCGGCACCGACCTGCTGCATTGCGAATCGATCCCTGCACGCAGCCGCCTGCACCACTGGGAGATCAAGCCACACCAGCATGCCGAGCTGTTCCAGTTGCTGTATGTACAGCGCGGCCAGGCCCAGGTGGAGATCGAAGGGTTGCGCAGCGCCATCGGCGAAGCAGCGATCCAGGTGGTGCCGCCGATGACCGTGCATGGGTTTCGCTTCAGCGCCGATATCCAGGGCTATGTGCTCACCTTCGGCACCGCGCTGGTGGCCAAACTGGAACAGCGGCTGGGCATGCCGCTGGCGGTGCTGGCCCAACCTGCGTGCTACCCGCTTGGGCATGACCGTGTGCACCTGCGCAGCCTGATCGACACCTTGCAGCAGGAGTACCAGGGCAATGCTCCGGCGCGCGCGGCCATGCTCGAAGCGCTGGTAACCGCGCTGATGGTGTGGATCAACCGCCGCCAGCAACTGGGGCATGCACCGCGTAACCGCGCTGAACGCGACCGGCAGTTACTGGGGCAGTACCTGCGGCTGGTCGAGGCGCATTACCGCGAGCATCTGTCAGTAGAAGATTTTGCCGCACGGCTGAACGTTCCAAGCCTGCAACTGAACCAGCTGTGCAGGGCCTTGAGTGGGCAGACAGCGTTGCAGGTGGTACACCAGCGGTTGCTGCTGGAGGCGCGGCGTAGCCTGATTTATACGCGGATGAGCATCGGGCAGTTGTCGGATAGCCTGGGATTCACCGACCCGACGTACTTTGCCCGGTGGTTCAAGCGGTTGACGGGGGATACGCCGAACGGGTACCGACGCGCGGCGCAACCGGACTGATTGCGGCAGGTTGCTTGACGTATACGTCAACCTGCCTTCAGGATACCCGCATACCCCACGCCGAGCGCCAGCATGAGCACCCAGACCTACAGCATCTCCGACCTGTCCCGCGAGCTGGACATCACCACCCGGGCCATCCGCTTTTATGAAGAGCAGGGCCTGCTGAGCCCCGAACGCCGTGGCCTGGAGCGAATCTATTCGGCCCGCGACAAGGTCAGCCTCAAGCTCATCCTGCGCGGCAAGCGCATCGGCTTTTCACTGGCCGAGTGCCGCGAGCTGATCGAGCTGTACGACCCCACCAGCGGCAACCTTAAACAGCTCAACAGCATGCTGGCGAAAATCGCCGAGCGCCGCGCCCAACTGGAGCAGCAGATGCTCGACATCCACCAGATGCAACTGGAACTGGACACCGCCCAGGAGCGTTGCGAACAAGCCCTGGCCGCCACCCTGAACAACAAAGACAACCGCTGAACGCCACAGGAAACCCGCCATGTCCTTGCCCAAACACGTCCGCCTGGTCGAAGTTGGCCCCCGCGACGGCCTGCAGAACGAAGCCCAGCCCATCAGCGTTGCCGACAAGGTGCGCCTGGTCAACGACCTTACCGAAGCGGGCCTTGCCTATATAGAAGTGGGCAGCTTCGTCTCGCCCAAGTGGGTGCCGCAAATGGCCGGCTCTGCCGAGGTGTTCGCCGGTATCGACCAGCGCCCCGGTGTAACCTATGCAGCGTTGGCACCCAACCTGCGCGGTTTCGAGGACGCGCTGGCTGCCGGGGTGAAGGAAGTGGCGGTGTTCGCGGCCGCCTCTGAAGCGTTTTCGCAGCGCAATATCAACTGTTCGATCAGCGACAGCCTCAAGCGCTTCGAGCCGATCATGGAAGCTGCGCGCAACCACGGTATAAGCGTGCGCGGCTACGTATCGTGCGTACTCGGCTGCCCGTATGAAGGCAAGGTCAGCGCCGAACAGGTGGCCCCGGTGGCCCGCGCACTGCACGACATGGGCTGCTACGAAGTATCGCTGGGTGACACCATCGGCACCGGCACTGCCGGCGATACCCGGCGCCTGTTCGAGGTGGTCTCTGCCCAGGTGCCGCGCGCGCAGCTGGCCGGGCACTTCCACGACACCTATGGCCAGGCCCTGGCCAACGTCTATGCCAGCCTGCTCGAAGGCATCAGCGTGTTCGACAGCTCGGTGGCCGGGCTGGGCGGCTGCCCTTACGCCAAGGGGGCTACCGGCAACATCGCCAGCGAAGATGTGGTGTACCTGCTGCAAGGGCTGGGCATTGAAACCGGCATCGACCTCGACCGGCTGATCGCCGCCGGCCAGCGTATCAGTAGCGTGCTGGGCCGCGGCAATGGGTCGCGGGTAGCACGGGCGCGTAGCGCGCAGTGAGTAATACGGGTGTCACACAGGTGTGGGCGAAGTGTTACCGCCCCCACATTTCACAGCAAAAAATCGGGTAACAGGGAAACAAATCGGCAGAATTTCAGGCCAAGCACTTTTGAAGGAAATCGCTAAGCTACTGATTTTAAAGATTTTTAAAAAGTTGGCACGCAGCCTGCTATATCTCTGGTACAAGAACAATAAAAATGTGACACCCAATAAAAACAACAGGTAACGGCTCTGACATAACAAGAACAACACGGCAGAGGCGTAGCAAGCAGATTTTTTTGGAGTAGACACGCTTTTCAGGGGTACGCCCCGCGGTCTGGCACAGAACAATAAAACTACCTCAAGGTAGCGGCAGCCAGGTTCGGATCAGCCATGATGAAAGCAGGTCAGCGCTCAAAAAAATACGTTTGCTCTTGACCCCGCATGGGGGTCGCCCGCAACACCAGGACAGGCTGACAAAAACAACAAAAGGCCAGTCCCAATAATAAAAAAAGAGCAAGCAACAACGCTTTGAGGGGAGCTTCGGCTCCCCTCAGTGCTTCCCGCCCTCCTCCTTTCTTCTCCTTTCAGCCCCCTGATGCAGTAACCCGCCTTGCATTGTGGTCCACCCTGTAACCCTGCAAGGAGGACAACGCCATGCCCGTTGAAATCGACGAAACCACCCGCCGCTGCACCCTCACCGGCGAAAACCTGCGCATCGAGGGCGACGGCCCTGCTATCGAAATCGTCACCGACGAGCACCTGCGCATGTCAG
The DNA here is from genome assembly GCF_001320605.1 of Pseudomonas sp. NBRC 111133. Taxonomy (NCBI): domain Bacteria; kingdom Pseudomonadati; phylum Pseudomonadota; class Gammaproteobacteria; order Pseudomonadales; family Pseudomonadaceae; genus Pseudomonas; species Pseudomonas sp. NBRC 111133. The sequence continues at coordinate 78,436 of NZ_BCBJ01000001.1, forward strand.
TGGCCCTGCTGGCAGGCCAGCGCGTCCCCATCACCGAAGCCGAGGCCGATGCACTGACCGTAGCGGGTGCGGTGGATAGCCGCAGGCACCTGAAGGCCAGCGTGCCAGGCTCGGTAATTTAAGGCCTGGCGGTCGAAGCCGGGTAATCTGATATGGTTTTTATCGCAAAATCTGAGCCTGTGCTGATAACAGCCTCAGGGCCATAGTGCTCATGCCTGATCGAGGCCTGATGAGCACCGAGCCATGAACAATAGAATCCCTTTCACAGAGATCGCCCCCACCCCAGCCAGCTCCCGACCACGACACACCGACAGCGGCATTCACACCCGCAGCTTCAGCGGGCTGTACCGCAACCTGCGCATCGGCTTTGCCGGCGTCCTGTTCGTGCTGTTCTTCGGCACCGCGTGGCTGAACTGGAACGGCCGCCAGGCCGTGTTGTGGGACCTGGCCAACAGCAAGTTCCACATCTTTGGCGCAACCTTCTGGCCCCAGGACTTCATCCTGTTGTCAGCGCTGCTGATCATTTGCGCCTTCGGCCTGTTCGCCATCACCGTGTACGCCGGCCGCGTGTGGTGTGGCTACAGCTGCCCGCAAAGCACCTGGACGTGGCTGTTCATGTGGTGCGAAAAGGTCACCGAAGGTGACCGCAACCAGCGCATCAAGCTGGCCGCCGCGCCCTGGAGCCTGAACAAACTGGGGCGCCGCACCCTGAAACACAGCCTGTGGCTGGTCATTGGTATCCTCACCGGGCTGACCTTCGTCGGCTATTTCACCCCGATCCGCCCACTGGCCGCAGAACTGTTCACCTTGCAACTGGGCGGTGTGGCGCTGTTCTGGCTGCTGTTCTTTACCGCCGCCACTTACATCAATGCCGGCCTGCTGCGTGAAGCGGTGTGCCTGCACATGTGCCCGTATGCGCGCTTCCAGAGTGTGATGTTCGACAAGGACACCCTGGCCGTCGCCTATGACCCACGGCGCGGTGAGGCCCGTGGCCCGCGCAAGAAGGGCAGCGACGTCCAGGCCCAGGGCCTGGGCGACTGCATCGACTGCACGCTGTGTGTGCAAGTGTGCCCCACCGGCATCGATATCCGCGATGGCTTGCAAATGGCCTGCATCGGTTGCGCAGCGTGCATCGACGCCTGCGACGGGGTGATGGACAAGATGGGTTACGCTCGCGGGCTGATTGGCTACAAGTCCGAACACAGCCTGCAGGGCGGTACGACTCACTGGCTGCGCCCACGCCTGCTCGGCTACGCCGCGGCGCTGGTGGTGATGATCGCGGCGCTGGTGGTGGCCTTGCAACTGCGCCCGATGGTGTCGCTGGATGTGATCAAGGACCGCGGCCTGTTCCGTGAAAATGCCCTGGGCCAGATCGAGAACATCTACCTGCTCAAGGTCATCAACAAGACCGAGCGCACCCAGCACTATGCGTTGCGCCTGCTGGACGCCGACGGCTTCACCTTGCAGGGCAACACGGCGCTGGTCATCCCGGCGGGCGAAATGAGTGAACTGCCGGTGTCGGTGGCGATGCTCGCCGAGCGCCCGACCAGCAGCTCGCAAACACTCAGCTTCGAAATCAGCGAGCGTGACGACCCCGCCATCCGCAGCGTGGCCCACAGCCGCTTCGTCGCCCCCCTGAACCGTTGATCCCTTACACTGACGCCACCTTGCCTGCCAGGCTTCGACAGAAGGCCAGAATGAAACGCTACGAACGCTTTGCCGACGACATTGCCGAACTGATCCGCTCCGGGGTACTGGGCCCCGGCCAGCGCGTGCCCTCGGTGCGCTACGCCAGCCAGACCCACGGGGTCAGCCCTTCTACCGTTTTCCAGGCCTATTACCTGCTGGAGCGGCGCGGGCTAATCCGCGCCCGGCCGCGCTCGGGGTATTTTGTCAACGCCCACGCCCCGCGCCAGTTCAGCGAACCTCAGGCGTTGCAGCCGATCAGCGAGTCTACCGATGTCGACGTCAGCGCCTTGGTGTTTTCGATCCTCGACTCGATCAAGGACCCCAACACCATACCGTTCGGCTCGGCCTTCCCCAGCCCCGAACTGTTCCCGCTGCAACGCCTGTCGCGCTCGCTGGCCAGCGCCAGCCGCAGCATGGACCCGCGTATGGTGGTCACCGACCTGTCGCCCGGCAACCCGCAACTGCGGCGGCAGATTGCCCTGCGCTACATGGTTGGCGGGCTGATGCTGCCCATGGAAGAACTGCTGATCACCAATGGCGCACTGGAGGCCCTGAACCTGTGCCTGCAGGCAGTGACCCAGCCCGGCGACCTGGTGGCCATCGAGGCCCCGGCCTTTTATGCCTGCCTGCAGGTGCTGGAGCGGCTAAAGCTCAAGGCGGTGGAAATCCCGGTGCACCCGCGCGAAGGCATGGACCTGGGCGTGCTGGCACAAACCCTGGAGAAGCACCCGGTCAAGGCCGTGTGGTGCATGACCAACTTCCAGAACCCGGTGGGCGCCAGCATGCCGGAAGCCAAGAAGCAGGCCCTGGTGGAGTTGCTGGCGCGCCATGAGGTGCCGTTGATCGAAGACGACGTGTACGCCGAGTTGTATTACTCGCAACAGGCCCCCAAACCGGCCAAGGCCTTCGACACCCAGGGCCTGGTCATGCACTGCGGTTCGTTCGCCAAAAGCCTGGCACCGGGCTACCGCATCGGCTGGGTCGCCGCCGGGCGCTTTGCGCAAAAGATCGAGCGGCTGAAACTGATGACCTCGCTGTGTGCCTCGATGCCGGCCCAGGCGGCAATTGCCGACTACCTGCAGCACGGCGGCTACGACCGCCACCTGCGCAAGCTGCGCTACGCGCTGGAAGGCCAGCAGGCCAACATGCTGGCGGCCATCGCTCGCCACTTCCCGGCGCAGACGCGGGTCAGCCAGCCTTCCGGTGGCTACTTCCTGTGGCTGGAACTGCCCGAACAGATGGACGCCCTCAAGCTGTTCCACATGGCCCTGGCGCAAGGCATCAGCATCGCCCCCGGGCCGATCTTCTCGCCCACCCGGCGCTTTGGCAATTGCATCCGCCTGAACTACGGAAGCCCCTGGCATGACGGCGCCGAACGGGCCATGGAAACCCTCGGGCGGATCATCCGCTCCTTCTGACCATCGAACGCCCGGCTGCCGAACAACGGCTGCCGGGCATCCCCCCCCAACTGCATTGACCCGCTATTCGCATGCAGGTGAACACGCTAAAGTCAGAGCCTCCCCTTTTGTCGGACGTCGGCATGCCCTCCCGCGACCTGCGCTCACTGCGCCAACACGTCGAAGCCCTCCAGCGGCAGAACGCGCAACTGAAATCACAGCTTGCCAGCCTCCAGGACCACGATCAGAACTTCTACCGTTCGTTGTTCGACACCATGGACGAAGGCTTCTGCATCATCGAGTTCTTCGACGGCCCGCACGGCCCGCTCAGTGACTACGTGCATGTACTGGCCAACGCGGCCTACGCCAAGCACGCCGGCATCCCCAACGTGGTCGGGCAGAAGCTGCGCGAAATGGTGCCCGATGAAGCCGATGACTGGGTAGCCCGCTACGGCGCGGTGCTGCGTACTGGCGAGCCCCTGCATTTCGAGCAGGAGCTGGTCGCAACCGGCCACGTGCTTTCTATTACCACCTTCCGTGTGGAGCCTGCCGAGAAACGCCAGGTAGCGGTGCTGTTCAAGGACGTTACTGAACGCCGTCGGGCAGAGCAGGCCCTGCAACGCCTGAACGAAGAACTGGAGCAACGGGTAAGCGCTGCACTGGCAGAGCGACGGCTGTTCGCCGAGCTGGTCGACCACAGCGTGGTCAATGTGCATGTGGTCGACAAAGACATGCGTTGGCTGGCCATCAATCGCCAGGCGAAACATGACTTTCAACGGTTATTCGGGCGCACGCCTGAAATTGGCGATTACCTGCCGGACCTGATCGACGATGAGCCAAACGATCGGACGTTGAGCTTGGCCATGTGGCAGCGTGCCTTGGCGGGCGAGCAATTCGTCGAAATCGGTACATTCGGCAAGGCGCCCGAGCAGTACCATTACGAACTGCGTTTCAATGCTTTGCGCGACCATGAAGGCGAAATACAAGGCGCGTTTCTGTTCGCTTATGACATCAGCGAGCGGGTACAAGAGCAAGAGCGCCTGGCCAAAGCCGAGGAGGCCCTGCGCCAGGCGCAGAAGATGGAAGCCGTGGGCCAGCTCAGCGGTGGCATCGCCCACGACTTCAACAACCTGCTGGGCGGTATTCTGGGCGCGCAAGAGCTGATGCGCCAACGCCTGGACCAGTCACGCTTCGACACCCTCGAACCCTTGCTGGAGCTCTCCAGCGGTTCGGCTCAACGGGCCTCTTCGCTGGTGCACCGCCTGCTGGCGTTCTCACGCCAGCAGACCCTGCAGCCCTGCTCAACGCAAATGGCAACGTTGGTGGCGGGCATGGAAGAGCTGTTGCGCCGCACCATTGGCCCGGCCATCACCCTGAGCAGCCGGTTTGCCAGCGAGCTGTGGCCAACGTTCATCGACCCACCCCAACTGGAAAGCGCCCTGCTCAACGTGTGCATCAACGCGCGCGACGCCATGCCGGGGGGCGGCGCTATCGATATCGTCGGCGACAACCTGCTGCTTGATGAGGTCGAGGCCCAGGCGCTGGAACTGCCCGCCGGCGAATACGTGCGGCTGAGCATCATCGACAACGGCAATGGCATGTCGGCGGAGGTGGCCAAGCGGGCCGTAGACCCCTTCTTCACCACCAAGCCCATGGGCCAGGGCACTGGCTTGGGTTTGTCGATGACCTACGGTTTCGTGCGCCAATCGGGTGGGCAACTGCGCGTACTTTCGACGCTGGGTGAAGGCACACGCATCGAGCTGCTTTTGCCCCGCCACTACGAGCAACCCAAGCCGCCAGCCCCCAAACCGCAGCGCAAGGCACTGGAAAAAGGCAGTACCGTGGCGCGGCGTATCCTGTTGATCGAAGACCAGACGGCCTTGCGCCTGGTGGTTTGCGAAGTGCTGGAAGAGCTGGGTTACCGGGTTGATGCATTCGAGGACGGCCCCACTGCCTTGGCCTACCTGCAAAACGGCGAACGGCCAGACCTGCTACTGAGCGATATCGGCTTGCCCGGCGGCCTGAATGGCCGCCAGGTGGCTGAGCGCTGCCGCGAACGCTATCCGGACCTGAAGGTGCTGTTCATCACCGGCTACGATGAAAGCGCGGCGCTCAGTGACGGCCAGCTGCTACAAGGCACGCGGGTGCTAACCAAGCCGTTTGAACTGGAGGCGCTGGCCGAGCGGGTCAGTACCCTGCTTGAAGATTGACGGGCGCGTTCAGCGCCCGCCACCCAGGTCGATGAAGCTACCCGTGGAGTAGGACGCCTTGTCTGACAGCAACCAGAGAATGGCCTCGGCCACTTCTTCAGGGCGCCCGCCCCGGCCCATGGGCAAGCCGGGTTCCAGCTTGCTGACGCGGTCCGGGTCACCGGACAGCGCATGGAAGCCGGTGTGAATGTAGCCCGGGCGTACGCCATTGACCCGCACGCCCTCGCCTGCCACCTCTTTGGCCAGGCCAAGGGTGAAGGTATCGAGTGCGCCTTTGGAGGCGGCATAGTCGACATATTCGTTGGGTGAGCCCAGGCGTGCGGCCACCGATGACACGTTGACGATGGCGCCGCCTTGCCCGCCATGCCGGCGTGCCATGCGCAGCAGGGCGTGCTTGGCGCAGAGCATGGGGCCGACGACATTGGTTTTCATGACCTTGAGCAGGCGGAACTCGGACATATCCTCCACCCGGCTTTGCTGGCCGATGGTGCCGGCGTTGTTGACCAATGCGGTGACCGGGCCGAGTTCATCATCAACGCGCTGGAACAGCTGGATTATTTCATCCTCGACGCTGACGTCGGCGCGCACAGCAATGGCCTCGGAGCCCAAGGCGCGGACCTGGCCGAGGATGTCTTCGGCGGCTTGCCCGTCGGCGTGGTAGTTGATGCAGATACGGTAGCCCTGGCGAGCAGCCAGCAGCGCCGTGGCGGCGCCGATGCCACGGCTACCACCCGTGATGACGATGACGTTCTCCATGAATGTGCCAATCGTTTGGGAAAGGAGAGTCGACAATAGGCGAAACGGCTGTGCATGGGAATGACCAAAGTCAGCCCAAACACCGCCCCGCTCTCAATCTTGATCTTGCTTTTGCCCTATTAGCCCAGCTCAATGCCCCGCCGACGCCGCCTTGGCCGTAAACGGCGGCTTGGCAAACCACACCAGCAAGATCAACCCGGCAAACACCCAGGTCATCAAGGTGAAGTAATCCACCGTCGACATCATGTACGCCTGCCCATTGAGTATCTGCTCAAGTTGCGCATAGCTCTGCGGGTTAGCCCCACCCAGTTGCTCCAGCGTATGCCGGGTAGCCGGGTCGAACTGGCTGATATTCTCGCTCAGGTAAGCATGGTGCTGATCCGCCCGACGAATCCAGATCCAGGTCGTCAACGAAGCCGCAAAACTCCCCCCCAGCGTACGCAGGAAGGTCGCCAGCCCCGAACCATCGGCGATCTGGTGCGGCGGCAGATCAGACAGCAGAATGCTCAAGGTCGGCATGAAGAACAGCGCCACACCGATACCCATGAACAACTGCACCAAGGCCACATGCTGGAAGTCCACCTCACTGGTAAAGCCCGCACGCATGTAGCAGCTGGTACCGATCGCCAGAAACGCCAGCCCCGCCAGCACCCGCAGGTCGAACCGGTGCGCATACTTGCCCACGAACGGCGACATGATCACCGGCAGCAAGCCGATTGGCGCCACCGCCAGGCCCGCCCAGGTAGCGGTATAGCCCATCTGCGTCTGCAACCATTGCGGCAGGATCAGGTTGATGCCGAAGAACCCCGCATACCCCCCGACCAACACAAGGGTGCCGACCCGGAAGTTACGGTGCACGAACAGGCGCAAGTTCACCACAGGGTGGCGGTCGGTCAGCTCCCAGATCACGAACACGGCCAGAAACACCACCGAAATCAGGCTGCCGACGATGATGAACGAAGACTCGAACCAATCCAGGTCATTGCCTTTGTCCAGCACCACCTGCAACGCGCCGACACCGATGATCAACGTGAGCAGACCGATGTAATCCATCGGCTGGCGGCTGGTGACCACAGGCCGCGTACGCATCTGCTGGCGCACGACGGCGGCGGCGAACAAGCCGATGGGTACGTTGATGAAGAAGATCCACGGCCAGCTGTAGCTGTCGGTAATCCAGCCCCCCAGAATCGGCCCGGCAATCGGCGCCACCACCGTGACCATCGCCAGCAGGGCCAACGCCATCCCCCGCTTGGCCGGGGGGTACACGGCAATCAGCAAGGTCTGGGTCATCGGGTACAAAGGCCCTGCAACCACCCCCTGCAACACGCGAAAGCCGACCAGCTCCGGCATCGACTGGGCGATACCGCACAGGAACGAGGCCAACACGAACAGCAGCGTGGCCCAGATGAACAGTTTCACCTCACCAAACCGCCGGCTCAGCCAGCCGGTCAGCGGCAATGCGATGGCGTTGCTCACCGCGAACGACGTGATGACCCAGGTGCCCTGCTCGTAACTCACCCCCAGGTTGCCGGAAATGGTCGGCAACGCCACGTTGGCGATGGTGGTGTCGAGCACCTGCATGAACGTCGCCAGCGACAGGCCGATGGTGGTCAGCAACAGGCTCGGCGGCGTGAACTGGGCAGCGGCGTTGTTGCTCATCGCTGGGCCGTCTTGCCGGTTGCACTGTTGTCGTGAATCAGCCGGGCAATCAGGTCGTCTGCCTCGACCAGCTGGCGGTCGTACACCTGGGTGGTGTAGCTGGCCTGCTGCGGCGGCTGCTGGGCCAGGGCCGGGCCGCTCTGGTCGTGCAGGTCGACTTCCACCACCGTGGACAGGCCGATGCGCAACGGGTGGTCCTTGAGCTGGTCAGGGCTGAGGTGAATACGCACCGGCACCCGCTGCACGATCTTGATCCAGTTGCCAGTGGCGTTCTGTGCCGGCAACAGAGCGAATGCGCTACCGGTACCGGCCCCCAGGCTGTCCACCGTGCCGCTGTACTTGACCTCGCTGCCGTACAGGTCGGCGCTGATCTGCACCGGCTGGCCGATGCGCATGTCACGCAGCTGGGTTTCCTTGAAGTTGGCATCGATCCACACCTGGTCCAGCGGGATCACCGCCATGGTCGCAGTGCCCGGTTGCAGGCGCTGGCCCAGTTGCACGGTGCGCTTGGCCACGTAGCCGGTCACCGGTGCCACCAGGGTGGTACGGGCATGGTCGAGGTAGGCCTGACGCAAGTCGGCAGCAGCAGCCATCACTTCGGGATGCGAAGACACCACGGTGTCATCGACCAGCGCGCTGCTGGTGCTGAGTTGCTGGCGGGCACTGTTGACGGCCGCCTGGGCGACACTCAGGTCGTCGCGAGCATGGGACAGCTCTTCTGCGGCAATGGCACCGCTGTCGGCCAGCACCTTGCGCCGGTTGAAGTCCTGCTGTGCCTTGCGCAATTCGGCCTGGCGGGTTTCCAGCTGAGCCTTGAGCGAGTCGACGTTGCTGTACAGCCCGCGTACCTGCCGTACGCTGCGCGCCAGCTTGGCCTCGGCGGACTGCAGGGCCACCTCGCTGTCGGCCGGGTCGAATTGCAGCAACACCTGGCCGGCGTGGACCAGGTCGCCGTCATCGGCACCAATGCTGGTGACGGTGCCGGTGACCAGCGGGGTGATCTCCACCACGTTGCCATTGACGTAGGCATCGTCGGTGCTTTCGTGCCAGCGCCCGACCAGGCTGTACCAGGCCCAGGTGCCGATACCGGCAAGGATCAGCAACAACACCAGGCCAAGCAGCCAGGCCTTGCGCTTGCGCGACGGCTCGGGCGCGGCGGAGGGAGTCGGGGTGTCTGCGGGAGTGGCCATGACAATACCTTGGATAATTCGTGACAGGGTTCAACGGTCGCCAAAACGGCGGATCGTCAACGGGTCGCCAGCACTGAGCAGCACCTTGGCCAGCAGGCCTTCCAGGGCCTTGAGCTCTTCCGGTGCCAGCACGCCGCACAATTCGTTCATGGCAGCGGCGCCAATTTCCGGCAGGCGGTCCGCCAGGCGCTGGCCGTCGGCGGTGAGCGCCAGGCGCACCTGGCGGCGGTCGTCGGCGCAGCGGTTGCGCACGATCAGGTCCTTCTGTTCGAGGCGGTCGAGCATGCGGGTCATCGAACCGCTGTCCAGACCCAGGTAGCGGCACAGCTCGGCCGGGGTGTCCACCTGGTACTGGGTGACGATGATCAGCACCTTGAACTGCGCGGCGGTGACGCCCTCTGATTCAAGGTGCCAGTCGAGAATGCGGTCCTTCAGGATCGCTGCGCGGCCGAGCAACATGCCGATGGCGCAGGTCTGGAAGTTTTCGGGGGAAAAATGGGCCATCGGGGATTGCTCGGGTAATTGTGTGAAAATATTACTGCCTAGGCAGTGAATGTCAAAGCTTTAATTAGGTAGCTATTCAAAATTTCATGATTCATGTGCAAATCTGAAGCCCAGCGCCCTTCTCAGTGTGGGAGCGGGCGCGCCCGCGTACACGGGCGAAGCCCGTGCCATCCTGCGCGCTGCTTGTTTCGCGGGCACGCCCGCTCCCACAGGGATCTGTGATTGCTGTTAATATCGTGCGCTCAGGCCAAGTGCCGCAACAGCCCCGCAGGCAATCGCCATGCCCACCAGTTCTGCCAGGCTGCCCGCCTGCAAACGCTTCATCACCCGCCCCCGGTAGAGGTCCACGGTCTTTACGCTGATGCCCAGTTGCTCGGCAATCTCTCGGTTGTTCAACCCCTGGGCCAGCGGCACGAACACGTCACGCTCACGCGGCGTCAGGCCGTCGATACGCGCCTGCACCTGGGCCAATTCCTGATCGCCCTGCCGCGCACGCGTGGCGCGCTCCAGCGCGGCCTGCACGCTGTCGAGCAGCAACTGGTCGCTGTAAGGCTTTTCGATGAAGTCGCAGGCGCCAGCCTTGAACGCACGCACCACGATCGGCACATCGGCATGGCCACTCACGAAGATTACCGGTAGCGCCAGGCCGCGCTCGCGCATTGCCTGCTGTACCGCAAGCCCTCCCAGCCCCGGCATGCGCACATCCAGCAGCACACAGGCAGGCCCATCGTCGACGCAGGCATCGAGAAATGCCTGCCCACTGACAAAGGGCAAGGCCTGCAAACCCACAGATTCCAGCAGCCAGACCGTCGAGTCGCGCATCCCTTGGTCGTCATCGACCACATACACTTTCGCTTGCACCCTCAACTCCCCCCTTATCCCCTGCTGACCGCCAGGCGGCAGCACAATACCAGACCGCCGTTGTCACCCGCCCGCGCCCACAGGCTGCCGCCAAAGCCTTCGATCAGGCTGCGGCTCATACTCAAACCCAGGCCCAGGCCGTCGGCCTTGCTGGTGGTGAACGGTGTGAAGATATCGTCCAGTCGCGCGGGTTCCACACCCGGGCCCTGGTCAGCCACCTCGACCAGCACGCCGTCGCCATCACGCCCAGCGCCGAGCAGGATACGTGACGGCCGTTCGCCCTGCTGCTCGCGGTTGGCATCGATGGCATTGCGCAACAGGTTGAGCAGAACCTGTTCCAGCAACACCCGGTCGGCGTACACCAAGGGCAGTTGCGCACTCATGCGCAGCTCCACCGTCACTTGGTCGCGCGCGGCCTCCCACGCGCACAAGCGCATGGCCTCCTCGGCGACCTCGGTCACGTCCAGCGCCTGCAGGTTCCGTGGCCCCTTGCGCAGGAAGGCACGCAGCCGGCGGATCACTTCAGCGGCGTGGGTGGCCTGTTCGCTGATGCGCTGCAGCCCCTGTCCTACACGCTCACGGGCCTGCGGGTCGCGCTCGATGCTCGACAGGTAGCGCAAGCTGGCGTTGGCGTAATTGACCACCGCAGCCAACGGCTGGTTGATCTCGTGGGCGATGCCCGAGGCCAGTTCGCCGAGGGTGGCCAGCCGGGCACTGTGCGCCAGGCTTTCCTGGGCTTCGATGCGTAAGGTGATGTCGCGGGACACGCTGACCACCTCCACCACCGTGCCGGTGTAGGTTTCACGGATGGCCCGGCTGGCGATTTCGAACCAGCGGTAACCGCCCGCAGCCTGGCGTACCCGGCAGGTCATGGTGTGGTAGCCATCCTGGTCCAGCGCCGCTGCCGCCTGGCGCAGCACCTGCCGCCGCTCGCGCGGGTGCAGCAGGCTGTGCATGGGCATGCCGCGCAGTTGCTCGGGCCACAACCCGAGCAGGCGAAATGCGGCCGGAGAGGCATCCAGAAAGCGGCCATCGGGGCTGTGCCGGGAGATCAGGTCGGTGGTGTTCTCGATGATCAACCGATACAAGCGCCGTGCACGGCTGGCCTCGCGCGCGCCTTGGCGCTCTTCACTGGCGTCACGGCAGCGCCCTAGCACCTGCTGGCCCTGGTCATCAGGCATGAACGTCCACAGCACGATGCGCTCACCCACCTGTACTTCGACATCGGCAATCGCCCGGTGCTGGCGCAGGCAAGCACGTACCAGCGCGGCGCAGTTGGCCGGCAGCCAGCTGGCCAGCCCCGGGCCTTCATCTACCCAGGCTTGCAGCGCGGGGTTGAGCGCCAGCGGCCTGGCGTCATCGGCCAGCAGCAGGCTGGGTTGAGGGTCCTTGGCGAGCAAGGGATAAGCGCTCTTGTCCACAATAGGCGGCTCGTTGTTATAGTAGTCTTACTATATTGCTATAGTCGATATTCCTACTACCATAGCGATTCGCGTAAAACTGCGACAGAGGAAGGCGGCCTACCGTACGCCTTCCCGCACCCTGAACAGAGCTAACAATCAGCCACCGGGGGCCAAGCGCACAGGCTGCGCCTGCCTCCCTTACAGGATTACCGCATGTCGATCTATGCCCAGGGCCTGATGCCCGCTGCCGTCAACCATGTCGCCCTCACCCCGCTAAGCTTCATCGAACGCACTGCTGCCGTTTACGGCAACTACCCCGCCGTGATCCACGGCGCCATCCGCCGCAACTGGCAAGACACCTACCAACGCTGCCGCCGCCTGGCCAGTGCCCTGGTGGGCCGCGGCATCGGCCGTGGCGACACCGTGGCAGTGATGCTGCCCAACACCCCGACCATGCTCGAAGCCCACTTTGGCGTGCCCATGACCGGTGCCGTGCTCAATACCCTGAACGTACGCCTGGACGCCGAGGCCATCGCCTTCATGCTGCAGCACGGCGAGGCCAAGGTGCTGATCACCGACCGCGAGTTCCATGCGGTGATTGAAGCCGCCCTGGCGCTGCTCGAACATCCGCCATTAGTAGTGGACGTGGATGATCCCGAGTACGGCGAAGGCCGTGCGGTCAGCGAGCTGGACTACGAGGCCCTACTCGCCGAGGGCGACCCGGAATATGCCTGGGAGTGGCCGGATGACGAGTGGCAGGCCATTTCGCTCAACTACACCTCCGGCACCACCGGCAACCCAAAAGGCGTGGTCTACCACCACCGCGGCGCCTACCTGAACGCCTTGGGTAACCAGATGACCTGGGCCATGGGGCATCGCCCGGTGTACCTGTGGACCTTGCCGATGTTCCACTGCAACGGCTGGTGCTACCCCTGGACCATCACCGCCCTGGCCGGTACGCATGTTTTCCTGCGCCGGGTCGACCCGCAGAAGATCCTTAACCTTATCCGCGAACACCGGGTCAGCCACCTGTGCGGCGCACCGATCGTGCTCAACGCTTTGGTCAACATGCCGGAAGCCGCCAAGGCCGCCATCGAGCACCCGGTGCAGGCCATGGTGGCCGGCGCCGCACCACCCGCCAAGGTGATCGGTGCCGTGGAAGAAATGGGCATCCAGGTTACCCACACCTACGGCCTGACCGAAGTCTACGGCCCGGTGACCGTGTGCGCCTGGCATGACGAGTGGGACGAACTGACGCTGGAAGAACGCGCGCGCATCAAGTCACGCCAGGGTGTGCGTTACCCGACCCTCGACGGCCTGATGGTCGCCGACCCGCAAACCCTCGAGCCGGTGCCGCGCGACGGCAACACGCTGGGCGAGATTTTCATGCGCGGCAACACGGTGATGAAGGGCTACCTGAAAAACCCCGAAGCCACCGCCGAAGCCTTCCGCGGCGGCTGGTTCCACACGGGCGACCTGGCGGTGTGGCATGCCGATGGCTATGTAGAGATCAAGGACCGACTCAAGGACATCATCATTTCTGGTGGCGAGAACATTTCCACCATCGAGGTCGAGGACGCCCTGTATAAACACCCGGCGGTGCTCGAGGCCGCCGTGGTGGCGCGCCCGGATGAAAAATGGGGAGAAACCCCATGCGCCTTCGTAGCCCTCAAGCCTGGCCGGGAAGACACCCGCGAAGCCGACATCACCAGCTGGTGCCGCGAGCACCTGGCCGGGTTCAAGGTGCCCAAGACCGTGGTGTTTGGCGAGCTGCCGAAAACCTCCACCGGCAAGATCCAGAAGTACGTGCTGCGCGACCGGGCCAAAGCCCTCTGAAGCCGTAGCGGCCTCTTCGCGGGCATGCCCGCGAAGAAGTCAATCCTGATTTCTCCCCTTCAAGAGCCAACGATGACGACCTATTCAGCCCCCCTGCGCGACATGCGCTTTATCCTGCATGACGTATTCAACGCCCCGGACCTGTGGGCCCGCCTGCCCGCCCTGGCCGAGCGCATCGACGCCGACACCGCCGACGCCATCCTCGAAGAAGCCGCCAAAGTCACCGGCCAGCTGATCGCCCCGCTCAGCCGCAACGGCGACGAACAAGGCGTGCACTTCGAAGCAGGCCAGGTCACCACGCCAGACGGTTTCCGCGAAGCCTGGCACACCTACCGCGAAGGCGGCTGGGTCGGCCTGGGCGGCAACCCGGCGTATGGCGGCATGGGCATGCCGAAAATGCTGGGCGTACTGTTCGAAGAAATGCTCTACGCCGCCGATTGCAGCTTCAGCCTGTATTCGGCCTTGAGTGCTGGCAGCTGCCTGGCCATCGATGCCCACGCCAGCGAAACGCTCAAGGCAACTTACTTGCCCCCCCTGTACGAAGGCCGCTGGGCGGGCACCATGTGCCTCACCGAACCCCACGCCGGCACCGACCTGGGGCTGATCCGCACGCGCGCCGAACCCCAGGCCGATGGCAGCTATCACATCAGTGGCAGCAAGATTTTCATCACCGGCGGCGAGCAGGACCTCACCGATAACATCGTCCACCTGGTGCTGGCCAAACTGCCGGATGCGCCCGCTGGCGCCAAAGGCATCTCGCTGTTCCTGGTGCCGAAGTACCTGGTCGAGGCCGACGGCAGCCTGGGCGTACGCAACGCCGCCCATTGCGGCTCGATCGAGCACAAGATGGGCATCAAGGCATCGGCCACCTGTGTCATGAACTTCGATGGTGCCATCGGTTACCTGGTGGGCGAGCCGAACAAGGGCCTGGCAGCCATGTTCACCATGATGAACTACGAGCGCCTGTCTATCGGCATCCAGGGCATCGGTTGTGCCGAAGCCTCTTACCAAAGCGCCGCCCGTTACGCCAACGAACGCCTGCAAAGCCGCGCCGCCAGCGGCCCGCAGGCGCAGGACAAGGCGGCCGACCCCATCATCCACCACGGCGATGTACGGCGCATGCTGCTGACCATGCGCAGCCTCACCGAAGGTGGCCGGGCGTTTGCCGCCTACGTTGGCCAGCAGCTGGACCTGGCCCGTTACGCTGAAGATGCCGGCGAACGCGAACATGCCCAGCGCCTGGTGGCGCTGTTGACGCCAGTGGCCAAGGCGTTTTTCACCGACAACGGCCTGGAAAGCTGCGTGCTTGGCCAGCAGGTGTATGGCGGCCACGGCTATATCCGCGAGTGGGGCCAGGAGCAGCGGGTGCGTGACGTGCGCATCGCGCAGATTTATGAAGGTACCAACGGTATTCAGGCCCTGGACCTGCTCGGCCGCAAGGTACTGGCCGACGGCGGCCAGGCGCTGGCCAGCTTTGCCGCCGAAGTGCGGAGTTTCAGCGTGGATGCCCCGTTGCACCGCGAAGCCCTGCAGGCAAGCCTGGCGCGGTTGGAGGCGACCAGTGCGTGGCTGCGGGCGCGTGTCGGCGAGGACGCCAATCTGGTCAGCTCGGTGGCGGTAGAGTACTTGCAGCTGTTCGGGCTGACAGCATATGCCTACATGTGGGCGCGGATGGCGGCGGTGGCGTTGGCCAAGCAGGGCGAGGACGCTGACTTCCATGGGGCCAAGCTGGCGTGTGCGGCGTTCTTTTTCCAACGGGTTTTGCCGCGTGGGTTGGGGCTTGAGGCCAGTATTCGGGCGGGTAGTGACAGCCTTTATGGGCTGAAGGCGGCGCAATTCTGATAGGACGTTTGGGGCGCTTTGCGCCCCTTTCGCGACACAAGGCCGCTCCTACAGGGGCGGCGCGACTCCTTGTAGGAGCGGCCTTGTGTCGCGATGGGCTGCGCAGCAGCCCCAAGGATCTCAGCCTGCATTTACGTGCGCGAAGGGTTCTCAAACGCTGAAAAACCGTTGCAAATCCGACGAAAAAACGGCACAACTGATAGTCATTCGCCATTACGTCGGTTCTCGGGAGCCCTCTGGCAAGGGTAGAATGCGCAAAACCCGGAGCCGCAATGAACCACGACCGCCTCAATCCCAGCCCAGACGATGCCATCACCGACGCCGCCGCGCATTGGTGCATGCGCCTGCACGCCGAAGACTGCACGGCTGGCGAGCGCGAGGCTTTCGCCCGCTGGCTGGCGGCAGATCCGCGGCATGCCGAGGAATACGAGGCGATGCTGGAAATCTGGCAAACCGCCGACCTGTTGCCACGCACCGCCACTGTCGTCGAGTTCAACCCGCCTGCCCGATACCCTGCGCGTCCACGCAGCTGGCGCCCGCTGGCATCTGCCGCAGCCATCGCCCTGGCGGTACTGCCGCTGGCCGGCTGG
This sequence comes from Pseudomonas sp. NBRC 111133, assembly GCF_001320605.1. Taxonomy (NCBI): domain Bacteria; kingdom Pseudomonadati; phylum Pseudomonadota; class Gammaproteobacteria; order Pseudomonadales; family Pseudomonadaceae; genus Pseudomonas; species Pseudomonas sp. NBRC 111133. Next base: position 94,373 of record NZ_BCBJ01000001.1, read on the forward strand.
GTGGGTTGGGAACAAGGTTGGCTGCCCAACCACTACCAGCACTTCGAAGCCAGTGACCGCATGCAGACCGTGGAGTTGAGCGACGGCAGCACGGTGCAGCTCAACCTCAATACCGAGCTCACCTACCTCAACTACAAGGACCAGCGCCAGGTCACGCTCAAGCGCGGCGAGGCGTTTTTCAAGGTGCAGCACGACAGCAACCACCCGTTCATCGTGCGCGCCGGTCGCGGCCAGACACGGGTCACCGGCACCCAGTTCAATGTGTGGAAATACCAGGACCAGGTCAAGGTCACCCTGGTGGAAGGCTCGGTGCTGGTGTCCAGCGACGGCAGCACCGGTGGCTATCGCCTTGGGCCTGGCATGCAGGCCAGCTACCACCAGGGCGATTTCGAGCCCCAACTGGAGCAAAGCGACGACTACAGCAACAGCCTGGCCTGGCGCAGCGGCAAGCTGGTGCTCGACAACCTGAGCCTGGAACAGGCGCTGCCGGTGATCAACCGCTACCTCGACGCGCCGCTGCTGCTGGCCGATGCCAGCACCGGTCGCATCCGCATCAGCGGCATTTACAACACCCGTGAAGTGGGGCGCCTGGTCAACAACCTGCCCAAGGTGCTGCCGGTCTACCTGACCCGCAGCAAGGACGGCAGCACCGTGCTCAACCGCATCTCGCCGCCGCCCGACAAGGGCTGACGCCCTCCCCACCTTACAAGGTCATCGCAGCCAGCCAGCCGAACGCCAGCAGCGGCAGGTTGTAGTGGATGAAGGTCGGCACCACGGTGTCCCAGATATGGTGATGCTGGCCGTCGACGTTCAGGCCCGAGGTTGGGCCCAGGGTCGAGTCCGAAGCCGGCGAGCCCGCATCTCCCAAGGCACCGGCAGTGCCAACGATGCACACCGTGGCCAGCGGGTCGAAACCCAGTTGCACGCACAGCGGCACGAAGATCGCGGCCAGGATCGGCACAGTGGAGAACGACGAGCCGATACCCATGGTCACCAGCAGGCCCACCAGCAGCATCAGCAAGGCGCCGACGCCCTTGCTGTGGTCGATCCACTGCGCCGAGGTTTCCACCAGGCTTTTCACCTCGCCGGTGGCCTTCATCACATCGGCAAAGCCCGAAGCGGCAATCATGATGAAGCCGATCATGGCCATCATCTTCATGCCCTCGGTGAACAGGTCATCGGTGTCCTTCCATTTGACGATGCCCGACAGCGAGAAAATCAGAAAGCCAACCATGGCCCCGATGATCATCGAATCCAGCAACAGCTGGACGATGAACGCTGCGGCGATTGCCAGCCCGGCCACCAGCAGTGTCAGCGGGTTGTACTGCACGCTCACCTGCTCCACCTGCTCGATGCGGGCCAGGTCGTAGTCACGCTTCTTGCGGTAGCTGATGAAGACGGCCAGCAACAGGCCTGCGAGCATGCCTGCCGCCGGGATGGCCATGGCGTGGGTCACATTGACGCCACTCACATCGACACCGGCACGGGCAACGTTGGCCAGCAGAATTTCGTTGAGGAAGATGTTGCCAAACCCCACCGGCAGGAACATATATGGGGTAATCAGCCCGAAGGTGATGACGCAGGCAATCAGCCGGCGGTCGATGCGCAAGCGGGTCAGCACATACAAAAGCGGCGGCACCAGCAGCGGGATGAAGGCAATGTGGATGGGCAGGATATTCTGCGACGACACCGCCACCACCAGCATCAGGCCAATCATCAGCCATTTGACCTTGCCGCCATTGGCGTGGCCCTGGCGATCGATCATGGCCAGTGCACGGTCAGCCAAGGCATGGGCCAGGCCAGACTTGGCGATGGCCACGGCAAAAGCGCCCAACAGTGCATAGGACAAAGCCACCGTGGCACCACCGCCCAGGCCGCCGTTGAAGGCCTTGAGCGTGCCTTCGACGCCCAGCCCTCCGACCAGCCCACCGACCAGGGCGCCAATGATCAGGGCGATGACCACGTGCACGCGGGACAGGCTGAGTATCAGCATGATGCCGACCGCGGCGATCACTGCATTCATGGTTGGCTTACCTCATTACGACAGAAAAAAGCGCGAACTCTGAAGCAGTGGGCGGCAGATGTCAAAAGCGCCATGTTGCGGCGCATTACCAATGCTTAAAAGAACACGCGATCCCCTGTGGGAGCGCAAGCGGCCGCAACAATTAAATTGAACGTTTGAATAAAGAAAAAACCGCGCCGGCCGACACAGTCGCTAGCCACACTCTTATTACAAGGGATCCCCCCATGCCTTTGCGACAACTTTCCATCCAGTGGAAGATCACCCTGCTCGCCGGTCTCTGCCTGGCCGGCATCGTCACTTTGCTCGTCGGCCTGTCGCTGTACCGCATGGACCACAGCTCAGACCTGGTCAAGGCCAGCAGCATGCAAATGCTGACCGAGGCGGCGCAGTCGCGCATCGAATCGCAAGGTGAGGTGCAGGCGTTGAACATCCGCCGCCAGTTCATGGACGCCTACCAGTACGGCGCCGGCTTCGCCCGTCAAGTGTTGTTCTTGCGTGAACAGGCGGAGAAGCGCTTTCTCGATGCCTTCGACCTGCGCGAGGACATGACCCGCCAAGTGCGCGCCGCACTGCAGGCCAACCACGACCTGCTTGGCCTCTCGCTGGTGTTCGAACCCAACGCACTGGACAGCAAGGACAGCCTGTTTGCCGGCAAGGCGGAGCTGGGCAGCAACGAAACTGGGCGCTTTGCCCTGTACTGGTCGCAACCACGCGCCGGCCAGCTGACCGCCATGGCGCTGCCCGAGCATGACATGGCCAACACCGAGATCGGCCCCAGCGGCCAGCCGGCCAACACCTGGTGGGTGTGCCCGCGCACCACCGGCAAGGTGTGCGTGGTGGAACCGTACTTTTACGACATCGATGGCCAGCAGGTGCTGATGACCAGCATCGTCTTCCCGCTGACGGTCAACGGCAAGATCATTGCCACCCTGTCCATCGACATCAACCTCAACAGCCTGCAGGCCCTGAGCCAGGAAGCCAGCCGCAGCCTGTACGAAGGCCGCACCACGGTCGGCATCCTCAGCCCGGTCGGCCTGCTGGCCGGCTACAGCGCCGACGCCAGCAAGCTGGCCCAGCGCTTCGATCAGGTAGACCCGACCAAGGGCGCCGAGCTGGTGCGCAAGCTGGCCGATGGCAAGATGACCATCCTGCACGACCAGCAGCGCCTGAAAGTGCTGGCCGCGTTCCGGCCGATCCCCGACGCCCATCCTTGGGGCGTGCTGCTGGATGTGCCGGAAAACGCCCTGACAGGGCCTGCCGAAAAGCTGAAGCAGGAACTGGACACACTGAACACCAGCGGCACCCTGCTTGAGCTGGGCCTGGGCCTGGTTGCAGCCATTGCCGGCCTGCTGATGGTGTGGCTGATGGCCCGTGGCGTTACCCGTCCCATCCTTGGCGTGGCCGCCATGCTCAAGGACATTGCCAGCGGTGAAGGCGACCTGACCCGCCGCCTGACCTACCAGAAACAGGACGAGCTGGGCGAACTGGCCGGCTGGTTCAACCGCTTCCTCGACAAGCTGCAGCCGACCATCGCCGAGGTCAAACGCTCGGTGCAGGCCGCCCGAGGTACCGCTGACCAGTCCTCGGCCATTGCCAGTGAAACCAGCGCCGGCATGGAACAGCAGTACCGCCAGGTCGACCAGGTGGCCACCGCCTCGCACGAAATGAGCGCCACCGCTCAGGACGTGGCCCGCAGCGCGGCCCAGGCCGCGCAGGCTGCCCGCGACGCCGACCAGGCCACCCGTGAGGGCCTGGCGGTGATCGACCACACCACCACCAGCATCGATGCCCTGGCCGCCAACATGAGCGACGCCATGGCCGAGGTCCAGGGCTTGGCGCAGAACAGCGAGAAGATCGGCTCGGTGCTGGAGGTGATCCGCTCGATTGCCGAGCAGACCAACCTGCTGGCCCTCAACGCGGCCATCGAGGCTGCCCGCGCAGGTGAAGCCGGCCGTGGCTTTGCCGTGGTGGCCGATGAAGTGCGCAACCTGGCCCGGCGTACCCAGGAGTCGGTGGAAGAAACCCGCCAGGTGATCGAGGCCTTGCAGGCCGGCACCCGCGAAGTGGTCGGCGCCATGGACAACAGCCATCGCCAGGCCCAGGGCGGCGTGGAGCAGGTTGGCCAGGCCGTGACGGCATTGCAGCGTATCGGTCAGGCGGTGAGCGTGATTACCGACATGAACCTGCAGATCGCCTCGGCCGCCGAGGAGCAAAGCGCGGTGGCTGAAGAAATCAACAGCAACGTGGCGACCATCCGCGATGTCACGGAGTCGCTGTCGGGCCAGGCCAACGAGTCGGCGCGGGTCAGCCAGTCGCTGAACAGCCTGGCCAACCAGCAGCAGGCGCTGATGGACCAGTTCCGCGTCTGAGGCAGGCAGGGCCGCCTCGTGCGGCCCTGAATACCGCTCAAACCTCGTCGTCTACACTTGCCTGCACCCAAGGCGCGGCAAACGACGAGGTCTGGATGAAGAAGCTTTCAACACTGCTGGCCGGCCTGCTGCTGGCCGTATGCCTGGCAAGCACTGACAGTGCTGCTTCGGCAGAACAACGCCCACCCATCCATTTCGGTGCCATCGGCTGGGAAAGCGGCGCCCTCACCACCGAAATCCTGCGGCTGATCGTGGAGCGCGGTTACGGCTACCCCACAGACACCCTGCCCGGCAGCACGCTCAGCATGGAGGTGGCCCTGGCCCGCAACGACCTGCAAGTGATCGCCGAAGAGTGGGCCGGACGCAGCCCGGCGTGGGTCAAAGCCGAGCAGGCAGGCCAGGTATTCGCACTGGGTGATACGGTGAAGAATGCCGAGGAAGGCTGGTGGGTGCCTGCGTATGTAATCGAAGGGGACGCCGCGCGCAAACTGAAGCCCATGGCGCCCGAATTGCGCCATGTCGACGACCTCAAGCGTTACCCGCAGGTATTTCGTGACCCCGAGTCACCCGACAAAGGTCGCTTCCTGAACAGCCCCAGTGGCTGGACGTCGGAAACGGTCAACAGCCAGAAGCTCAAGGCATACGGCCTGGACAAGCTGTACACCAACTTCCGCAGTGGCTCCGGCGCTGCGATGGATGCCGAAATCGGCTCAGCCATTCGCCGTGGTCAGCCGGTGTTGTTCTACTACTGGAACCCGACGCCATTGATGGGGCGCTACAAGCTCATCCGGCTTGAAGAACCACCGTTCGATGCCCAGGCCTGGGCCACCCTCACCGATGCCAGCAACCCCAACCCGCAGGGCAGCCGTTCGCTGCCGGCGAAGTTGTCGATTGGCGTGTCCAAAGCCTTTCGTGAAGGCTACCCGGACCTGGTGACGGTGTTCGAACAGGTCGACTTGCCGATCGACCGGCTCAACAAGGCGCTGGCCGACATGAGCGAAAAACGCACGCCGCCGCGCGATGCCGCCCTCACCTTCCTGCGTGACAACCGTGACGTCTGGAAGGCCTGGCTGCCCAGTGAAGTCGCCGCCAAGGTCGAGGGCAGCCTGTGAGCAACGGCTTCCCGCAGGCCTTGCAGTTTTCCTTTGCCGACAGCGTCAACCGGCTGGTCGATTGGCTGGTACTGAACTACGGCGATCATTTGCGTAGCGTTTCCGACCAGTTGCTGCAACTGCTGGTAGGCCTGGAAAACCTGCTGCGCCTGTTGCCGTGGTGGCTGCTGTTGCTGCTGGTCGGCGTGCTGGCCTGGCACGCCAGCCGAAGCCTGCTGCGCAGTGCGGTGCTGATGTCGCTGCTGGCCCTGATCGGCATGATCGGGTTATGGGACAAACTGCTGCAAACCTTGGCCTTGGTGCTGGTGAGTACCGGTTTGTGCGTGCTGGTGGGCATACCGCTGGGCATTCTGCTGGCTGCCAGGCCACTGGCCAAGCGGCTGCTGTTACCGGTGCTGGATGTGATGCAGACGTTGCCCGCTTTCGTTTACCTGATCCCGGTGCTGATGCTGTTCGGCCTGGGCAAGGTGCCCGCCGTGTTTGCCACATTGATCTACGCCCTGCCGCCGCTGGTGCGCTTGACCGAACTGGGCCTGAGCCAGATCGACCCCTCGCTGCTACAGGCCGCGCACGGTCTAGGGGCCAGCCGCTGGCAACGCCTGCGGCGTGTTGCCCTTCCGCTGGCGCTGCCGAGCATCATGGCCGGGCTGAACCAGTCGGTAATGATGGCCCTGTCAATGGTGGTGATGGCTTCGATGATCGGCGCCCGCGGGTTGGGTGAGGATGTACTGGTGGGGATCCAGACGCTGAATGTGGGGCAAGGTGTGGAGGCCGGGCTGGCAATTGTCGCATTGGCCATGGTGATTGACCGGATCAGCCAGGCGTATGGGCGCAACGGGCGCTGAACAGTGTTGCCGGCGATAGGGTCGGGCCTGAGAATACAGCTCTGTCAGCTTGAAACCGGACCTCATCCGCATGTCCCTCAAAGCCTTGCGCACCCTGGTAACCATCGCCCGCCACGGCACCTTCGCCCGCGCCGCCGACCTGCTCAGCCTCACACCTTCGGCAGTGAGCCTGCACATCAAAACCCTTGAAGACGAATTGCAAGTGACCTTGTTCGACCGCAGCCGTCGGCAGGTGGTACTGACCGAGGCCGGCCAGTTGGCCGTGGCGCGTGCCGAAACCATCCTGGGCGCCTATGACGAACTGGCCGACGCCCTGGCCAGCGGCCCGAGCCTGCGTGGCCGCCTGCGCCTGGGGGCCATCCACACGGTGCTGGCGCGGCGCCTGCCCAAGGCACTGGTCTGGATCAAGACCCACCATCCGCAATTGCATATCAGCGTGGCATCGGGGATGTCGGCGGAACTGGCGCGGCGCGTGGAGGACGGCGAACTCGATGCAGCGATCACCACCGAACCGGTCAGCCCCTACCCGCAAAGCCTGGACTTCACACCGTTGTTCGAGGACCGCTTCTGGGCCATCGCCAGCCCGGAACTGGCTGGGCACAGCGTAGCCGAGTTGCTGGCCAGCCAACCGTTCCTGCGCTTCGACAAACGCGCGTGGGCCGGGCGGCAGATCGAGCAGGAACTGCGCCGCCAGCATCAGCAGGTGAGCGAGCAGATGGAGCTGGACAGCCAGGAGGCCCTGGCGCGCATGGCCGTAATGGGCCTGGGCGTGGCGATCATCCCCATGGCGGACGACGACCTGCAACGCCTGCCACCCGCCACGTGCCTGCCGTTTGGCGAGCCACAACTGACCCGGCGGGTGGTGTTGCTGGAGCATGAGAAAAGCCAGCGGCGGCATTTGAGTGCGGTGTTGAAGACTGCGCTGGAGGCGTAGTTGCACATAGCTGCCTGCTCTAGCGTGATCTCTGTGGGAGCGGGCGCGCCCGCGAACACCGGCGCAGCCGGTGCCATCCACCGCGTTGGATTCTTCGCGGGCACGCCCGCTCCCACAAATGACGCGTAGGGCATCTAGCGTGCATTTTTTCTCAACAGTCGGTGCAGAAAACAACGTTTTTACAAACCCTTTCGCACCCGTAGTCTGTGCGCGTACCCGACCACGGAACGTCGACCATGCTCCCGTTGCTGCTGACCACCCTGCTACCGATCATCCTGCTGATTACCTTGGGCACCTTCCTGCGCCTTCGCGGCTTTCTGGCCGAAACTTTCTGGCCGGGTGCTGAACGCCTGAGCTACTACGTATTGCTTCCCTCGCTGTTCCTGCACGGCCTGGCCACGGCCAACCTCGACGGCGTGCCAGTACTGGGGATGGTCGGTGTGCTGATGCTGTCGACCCTGGCCGGGGCGCTGCTGCTGGTGCTGTACCAAGGCGCAGTGAGCCACGACGGCGCCGACTTCACGTCGGTCTTCCAGGGCGGTATCCGCTTCAACAACTACATTGGCGCCACACTGGCCGCCGGCATCTACGGCAGCGCCGGCATCGCTCTGGCCGCGGTGGCCAATGCCGCCATCGTGCCCTTGGTCAACCTGCTGTGCGTGCTGGTGTTCGCCCGTTTCAGCGCCCGCCACAGTTCACCGGCCACGGTGCTGAGGGCGATTTTCGCCAACCCGTTGATCGTCGGCTGCGCGGGCGGCTTACTGCTGCGTGTGACCGGGCTGGGCCTGCCGCCCGGCATCGAACCCACGGTCAAGGCGCTGGGCCAGGCCGCCCTGCCGATGGGCCTGCTGTGCGTAGGCGCGGCACTGGGTGGCGCCAGCCTGGGCCAGCAGGTGCGCCCGTTGATGGCGGCCTCGGCGTTCAAGTTCCTGGTCATGCCGCTGACCACCTGGGGCTTGTGCCGCCTGGTTGGCCTGAGTGGCCAGGCAGCGGTCGTGGCGGTGCTGTTCCAGGCCCTGCCTACCGCCTCTTCGTCCTACGTGATGGCCCGGCAAATGGGTGGCAACGCCCCGCTGATGGCCACCATCATTGCCCTGCAGACCGTGGCCGCCGCAGCCACCCTGCCTTTGGTACTAATGCTTACGCTTGGCTAGACTGGTATCAACCCCTCTCCCGGAAGCTAGCCCATGCGCCTTGCCTGGATCCTAATCGGCTTGACCTCGGCCCTGCTCGCAGGCCCCTTGCACGCAGCCGACACCGCCAAGGCCGCAGTGGCTGAAGACAAGGCCGAAGTGCTTGAAGAAAAGGTGGTGGAAAACGCCCCGCCCCCCAAGAAATCAGAAAAACTGACCCCAGGTGAAGCCCAGGCGGTCGATCCCGCCGGCCAGGCACCGCTGGACGACAGCATCACCTGCCTGGCCCGCACCATTTACTGGGAGGCCAAGGGCGCCGACGCCGAAGACATGTCGGCTGTGGCCAGTGTGGTGCTCAACCGCCTGGGCCACGATGGTTTCCCCGATACCATCTGCGGCGTGGTCAAACAGGGCGTGGAAACCAAGGCCTGCCAGTTTTCCTGGTGGTGCGACGGGCGCCCGGACCAGGTCGAGGAAGCGCAACGCTACGATGTGGCCAAGGAAATCGCACGCAAGGCGCTTAACCAACAGTTGAAAGACCCCACCGGCGGCGCCCTGTACTTCCACGACCGCACCGTGCACCCCGAATGGGCCAAGGCCTACCGCAAGACAGCGCAGACCACACATTTCCTGTTCTACAAGCCGAATCAGGCGTTGGCCCGTTGATGCGGTACCGAGCAATCAGAAACCGATGCGACCTGAAAACTTGACCAGCCGTGGGTCACCCTGGGCTACCTGGGAGGTTGGGAACAGTTGGCGTTTGAGGATTGTTTCTAGCCAATGTTACGAATGATTACCAAGTAATCGCACTTTTGTGCCAACCAGTGGTCTACTCCCTCTTTTGCCGCCCGCAACGATTGCCGGCGTTTTCATTGCTTTGCACCCGCCAGGGGCCAAAAGCCCCGGGCTTGTGTAGGATGAGCAGCGCATACCACGACGCTGCCAGTCATAGGGAGATCCACATGCGCGTCCTGTCATCCGTTGCCGCCTTGTCGCTGGGCCTGGTCGTCTCGACCGGGGCACTGGCTTTCACCGGCGAAGAGGCGCAACTGATCGATTCGATCAATGTCTACCGCAGCCAGGCCCAGCCCTGCGGTGGCGAGGCGTCGCTGGAGCTGCCGCCGCTCAACAGCGACACCCGCCTGGCGCTTTCGCCAGAGGGCACCCGTGACCTGCAGCAGGCCATGACCCGCGCCGCCTACCCCATGGTCAACGTTCAGGCCATCAGCCTGTCGGGGCCACGCGACGCGCGCGCTGCCATGCACGCCATCGAAGAAAGCTTTTGCCAGGTAGTGCTCGACCCCCAGTTCGTCGATATCGGTGTCAGCCAGGAGGGCCGCGACTGGCGCATCGTACTGGCCCGCCCACTGCTCAGTGGCCGCCTGGGTGACTGGCAGGCCGAAGGGCAGAAGGTGCTGCAGGAAATCAACGCCGCGCGCAAGCTGCCACGCCAATGCGGTGGCCAACCCTTCGCCGCCGCCCCAGCCCTGAGCTGGAGCACCGCACTGGCCGGCGTCGCCGCCAACCACACACGGGCCATGGCCAACCAGAACTTCTTCGACCACATCGACAAGGAAGGCCGTACCCCAGGTGACCGGGCGGAACTGGCGGGTTACCTGTATCAGCAGATTGGAGAGAACATTGCGGCCGGGCGTGATACCGCGCACAAGGTAGTCGAAGGCTGGCTACAGAGCCCGGGGCATTGCGCCACGCTGATGAACCCGGACTTCCGCGAAATGGGTGCGGCTTATGCGGTGGACCCTAAGAGTGATGCTGGGATCTACTGGACGGGGTTGTTCGGGACGCCGCAGTAAAACCGCTGGAATCGGGGCTGCTGCGCAGCCCCAAGGGTTTAGCTGACGGGCATCAGTCCTACTGCTTACCTGTCCGTAACTCAAAGGCCGTACACCCAAACCGCCGTCGCACACATTTGCCCAGGTAACTGGCATCGCCCAGCCCTACTTCATCGGCAATCTGCGCCAGGCTGTGGCTGGAATTGAGCAAGCGCCAGCGCGCCTGCTGCAAGCGCATCTCCAGCCACCAGGCCTTGGCGCTCATGCCGTGGCTGGCCTGAAATTGCCGGTCGAGCTGACGCCGGCTGATGCCCAGTTCAGCCGCCAGTTGCGCCACTGCCAACGGCGTGCCCAAGTGATGGCGCATCAGCGCCTGCGCCCGCTGCACCTGCCGCCCCTGCCCGGCGGCCAGCTCAAGCGAGCGCAGGGTATGACGGCTGTCGCGGGTTTCGTCCACCAGCATGTCAGCCAGCCCTTTGAGCGCCCGGGTTCGCCCGCAGGCCTGTGACAACAACGCCACCGCCAGGTCGATGGCCGCCGTACCTCCTGCACAGGTGATACGGTTGCCGTCAATGCAATACAGCTGCTCACGCAGCATCTGCAACTGTGGGAAAGCTGCACGAAACTCGGCTTCGTGGCGCCAGTGCACCACCACCTTGTGCCCTTGCAACAGCCCGCAGGCAGCCAGCAGGAACGCGCCGTTGTCGACCCCTACCAGCTTGACCCCGGCTTTGCCGGCCCGCCTGAGCAAGGCCTGGTAGCGCGGCGCCAACGCGGCGGTGGCCATGGCATTGCGCCCGCCGAACACGACCAGATAGTCGAAACGGGACAGATCGACCTGGCCGGCATCAGCCTCCACCTGAACCACCGCGCCACTGCTCGATGGCACCGGGTCGAGGCTGATCCCTGCCACGGTCCAAGTGCAGTAGCGCTGCTGACTGTAGTCTTCGTCATCGGCGCTGAAGCGTAACTTGTCGAGAAAGGCGCCGAACGGCAACAGGGCAAAATCCGGTAACGGCAGGATCAGCAAACGGATATCAGGCAGCATGGCGTTGCGTCCAGAAACGACTGTTCAATGTCCAGATACTACCCTTGATGGGCGCAGTTCGCGCCATAAACTGGCACCCTCCACACCAATAAGGCACTTGCGCAAATGGCACTCGACACCTGGCTGATCTACCTACTGGCCAGCATTGGCCTGTCACTGACCCCAGGCCCCAACAGCTTGCTGGCCCTGACTCATGGTGCCTTGTACGGCGCCCGGCGAACGTTGTTCACGATCGTTGGCGGGGTGTTCGGCTTCAGCGCCCTCATCGCCCTGGCGATGTTCGGCCTCAGTGCCTTGCTGCAAACCTCAGCCTCGGTGCTGAGCGTGTTGAAATGGTTGGGGGGGGCTTATTTGGTCTGGTTGGGCATCCAGCTGTGGCGCAGCCCGGGGCTGCACCTGGAACTGAACGAGCGCAGCGCTCGGCTTGGCAATGCCGGCCTGTTCCGCCAAGGCCTGTTGTCGGCCATGGCCAACCCCAAGGTGCTGCTGTTCTATGGGGCCTTTCTGCCCCAGTTCATCGACCCGCAACGCGGCTTGATGCTGCAGTTCGTGGTGATGGCGGCGACCTTCGCCAGCGTCGAGTTCCTGGTCGAGTACCTGCTGGCGCGGTTGGCATTTCGTATTCGGCCTTGGCTGGCCAAGGGGGGTAAAGGTTTCAACCGTTGCTGCGGCAGCCTGTTTGCCCTGATCGGTGTGGCGCTGCCGCTTGGCCGATGACGCCCCTTGTCAGTTGCCCCGGGCCTTGAACAGGAACACCAGCAATGCTAGGCCGGGCAAGCCTGCGCCCACCAGTGCCACCCCCTGCCAGCCGAACTGGCTGAACAGCGCACTGGCTACCGCCGAACCCAGTGCCCCGCCCAGGAAGATGCTGGTCATGTACACCGCGTTCAACCGCCCGCGGCTGGCCGGGTCCAGGGCATACACTTCGCGCTGGCCAATGACCATGTTCATCTGCACCGCAAAATCCAGCAGCACACCGGTAAGGCCCAGGCCGATCACGCTGTAACCCGGCGCCGTCAGCCCCAGCAACAAGGCCGCCGGCGCCAGCAGCAGGGCCAGCAGCGAGCCGGCCCGAGCATGCCCGGCATCGGCCAGGCGACCAGCCAAGGGCGCGGCAACGGCCCCCACCGCCCCCACCAGGGCAAACACGGCAATCTGGCTCTGCGACAGGCCATGCTCACCCGCCAACGCCATCGGCACGGCTGTCCAGTACAGGCTGAACGCTGCAAACATCAGTGCCTGGTACAACGAGCGTTGGCGCAGCAGCGGATAACGGCGCAACAGCGTGAGCAACGACAGCATCAACCCGGCATAACTGGCCTTGTGCTCGGGCCGACGCTGCGGGAGGGTCAGCGCCAGCAGCAGGATGATCGCCAGCATCACCCCGGCGGCGCCAATGAACACAGCGCGCCAGCCCAAGTGGTCGGCCACCAGGCTGGACAACGGCCGCGCCAGCAGGATACCCAGCAACAGGCCGCCCATGATGTTGCCCACTACCCGGCCACGCTGCGCCTCTGGCGCCAGGTGCGCTGCCAGTGGAATGAGCATCTGCACCGCCACTGAGCTGAACCCGATCAACAGTGCATAGCCCAGGAACAGCTGGCCCTGGCCGCTGCGGCTGGTGCCCGCCAACAGCAGGCTTACACAAGCCAGCACAGCGGTGCCGACCATCAACCGGCGGTTTTCCAACAGGTCGGCCAGCGGCACCAGCAACAGCAGCCCCAGGGCGTAACCGAACTGGGTGAGAGACACGATCAGGCTGGCATGTTCGGTGGACAGCCCAAGGTCCGGCGCGATCAGGCCGACAATGGGCTGGGCGTAGTAGATGTTGGCAACGATCGCGCCACAGCAGAACGCCAGCAGCACGACCAGGGCCCGGCTCAGGCCGGTGGCTGCGGGCTGGGCGGCGGCAAGGGAGGGATTCATGCGAGGTTCCTCGGCAAGGGGTGGAATATGCCGGCTACCTTACCCAGACGCCTCAGCGCAGAGAATCCGCTGCTGGCGCAACGCGGCTTTGCACGCTGAGCAATGCCGCGGCTACCGCTCCAGCAGCGCTGCGCAAAAGTCGATGAACGCATTCACCCGCCGCGAGCCACGGTGGTTGGGCAGGTACAGGGCATTGATGCTGTTGTTGGCCATGCCTGGGCTGACCTGCCAGTCGGGCAACACCCGCTGCAGGCGCCCGACCTGCACATCCTCGCGTACCAGCCAGTCGGCCAGCAGTGCGATGCCGCTGCCCCCCAGCGCGGTTTCACGCAACATGTCGGCATTGGCGCTGCGCAACGGCCCGGTTACGTTCAGCTCCAGGCTGTCCTGCCCGCGCGCCAGGCGCCAGGGCCGTGCCTTTTGCCCGTAACGGAAGCGCAGGCAGGCGTGCTCCAACAGTTGCCGGGGGTGTTGCAGCGGGTCACGCCCGGCCAGGTATGCCGGGCTGGCCACCAGCCACCGCTCGAAGCGGCCAAGCTGGCGGCACACCAGTTCGTCATTGGGTGAGGGGTCGCCCAGGCGAATCGACAGGTCATAACGGCCGTCCAGCAGATCATCCAGCCGGTCGCTGAGGTCGATGTCCAGCTCCAACGCCGGGTGCCGCGCCAGAAACGGCCCCAGGTGCGGGGCGATGACCCGCCTGCCGAACTCCACCGGCAGGCACAGCCGCAAGACACCGACGGGCTCCTCGCCACGGTCGGCAACACTGGCATCGGCCTCGTCCAGCGCCTCGAAAATGCTGCGGGCCCGCTCGTAGTAACGGGCCCCGGCCTCGGTCAGGCTGACCTGGCGTGTCGAGCGATTGAGCAACGAGGCGCCCACGGCCGTTTCCAGGGCATCGACCAGGCGGGTTACCGACGACGTCGCCAGCCCAAGCCTGCGCGCAGCCGCAGAAAAGCCCTGGGCATCGACGGTAGCTACGAACATCTTCATCGCCAGGAGTTTGTCCATCTGCTGCACGTCTTCCAAAACTCAGAAAGTTCTTACAAACCGCAGGGCGGGTCAAGAAGCGCGCTATGCGGCGATTGCGTCCATAGTGAAACCACTCCCATTCCAGCGAGGCTTCCCATGACACTCAACAACCTGCTGACTGCCCTGCCACACTGCGACCCCACCCGTGCCGAGCGTGTAGATGAGTTGCTGAGCCGCCCTGGCTTGCGCGTGGAGCGTATCGTTTCCAGCGGCCAGGTCAGCCCGCCCGGGTTCTGGTACGACCAGGCCGAAGGTGAGTGGATCGTGCTACTCAGCGGGGCTGCCGGCCTGCGTTTCGAACACGAGCAGCACACCCGCCTTCTGGCGCCGGGCGATTGCCTGGACATCCCGCCGCACTACCGCCATCGCGTGGAGTGGACTGCGCCTGGAGTGGCGACGGTCTGGCTCGCCGTTTTTTACAGCAGCAACGCGCCTTGGCCGGTGTGACGGCGGCCAAACACCCACTCGACCAACGTATGAATGCAAAATTATTAACCAACATGAACATATCGTTTAATGCATTTTTAAGCACATGATCTAGACTTTTAGCCACATCTTCGCAAGTTCAGCCCTGCGACAATCAGCCTCACAAAATTATGTACCAACTTGTTAATTAGCAAGCTAAGGGCTTAGACTGCGCGCATTCCACCTGCTGAGATCCCTGGCATGAACGAAACACCGCGCGCCTCTGGCGCCACAAACATCCTCCTGGTTGGCCTGGGCGTAATCATCGCCCTGCTCGGCCTCCTCCTTGCTGCTGGCGGCGTCAAGCTGGCCGGCCTGGGCGGTTCCTGGTACTTCTTGATCGGCGGCCTGGCCATGGCCATCGCCGGTGTGCTGATTGCCCGGCGCAAGCGGGCAGGCGCCTGGCTGTACGCGGCATTCATGGTGGGTACCGCCCTCTGGGCGCTGATCGACGCCGGCCTGGTGTTCTGGCCGCTGTTCTCGCGCCTGTTCATGTTCGGCGCAATCGGCATGGTCGTGGCGTTGGTCTACCCGCTGCTGGCGCGTGCCAACGGCGCCAGCGCCGGCCGTGGTGCCTACGGCGTTGCCGGGGTGATGGCCGTGGTGCTGGTGATCGCCGCCGGCAACATGTTTGTTGCCCACCCAAGCGTTGCCCCCACTGGCAACGGCCCGGTCATGACCCCGGTCGAGGATGGCAAGCAGCAGAAAGACTGGGCCCACTACGGCAACACCGAAGGTGGCAGTCGCTTCGCCGCGCTGGACCAGATCAACCGCGACAACGTCAACAAGCTGAAAGTAGCCTGGACCTACCACACCGGTGACGTGGCCATCAGTGACGGCAACGGTGCCGAAGACCAGCTGACCCCGCTGCAGATCGGCAACAAGGTGTTCATCTGCACCCCGCACAACAACCTGATCGCCCTGGATGCCGACACCGGCAAAGAGCTGTGGAAAAACGAAATCAACGCCCAGTCCAAGGTCTGGCAGCGTTGCCGTGGCATGGCGTACTTCGATGCCACCGCCGCCATCGCCCAGCCAACCCAGCCGAACAGCTCGCCGATTACGGTGGCAAGCGTGCCGGCCGGTGCCAACTGCCAGCGTCGCCTGCTGACCAACACCATCGACGGTCGCCTGATTGCTGTCGACGCCGACAACGGCGAGTTCTGCCAAGGCTTCGGCAACAACGGCCAAGTGGACCTGAAAGCGGGCCTGGGCAACGTACCGGACTCTTACTACCAGCTGTCCTCGGCACCGCTGATGGCCGGCACTACCGTGGTGGTCGGCGGCCGTGTTGCCGACAACGTCCAGACCGACATGCCAGGCGGCGTGATCCGTGGTTTCGACGTGATCACCGGTGAAATGCGCTGGGCCTTCGACCCGGGCAATCCGGAAGATCGCCAGGCACCGCAGGGCGACAGCACCTACGTGCGCAGCACCCCGAACAGCTGGGCACCGATGTCCTATGACCCGGCGATGAACACCGTGTTCCTGCCGATGGGCTCGTCGTCCACCGACATCTACGGCGTGGAGCGCAGCAAACTGGACCACACCTACGGCGCTTCGGTGCTGGCCCTGGACGCCACCACCGGCAACCAGAAGTGGGTATTCCAGACCGTTCACAACGACCTGTGGGACTTCGACCTGCCCATGCAGCCGAGCCTGATCGACTTCACCAAGGACGACGGCCAGTCGGTACCTGCGGTGGTGATCGGCACCAAGGCCGGGCAGATCTACGTGCTCGACCGCGCCACCGGCAAGCCGCTGACCCAGGTCGACGAAGTACCGGTCAAGCCAAGCAACATCCCGAACGAGCCGTACTCCCCAACCCAGCCGAAGTCGGTGGGCATGCCGCAGATCGGCGCACAAACCCTGACCGAGTCGGACATGTGGGGCGCCACCCCGTATGACCAGCTGCTGTGCCGCATCGACTTCAAGAAAATGCGCTACGACGGCCTGTACACCGCGCCGGGCACCGACCTGTCGCTGAGTTTCCCGGGTTCGCTGGGTGGCATGAACTGGGGCAGCATCTCAACCGACCCGGTGCATGGCTTCATCTTCGTCAACGACATGCGCCTGGGCCTGTGGATCCAGATGATCCCGTCGCAGAACAAGGGTGGCGCAGCGTCCGGTGGCGAAGCACTGAACACCGGCATGGGCGCTGTACCGCTCAAGGGCACCCCGTATGCGGTGAACAAGAACCGCTTCCTGTCGGTCGCCGGCATTCCGTGCCAGGCCCCGCCGTTCGGCACCCTGACCGCTATCGACATGAAGACCCGCCAGGTGGCCTGGCAGGTTCCGGTGGGCACTGTTGAAGACACCGGCCCGCTCGGCATCCGCATGCACCTGCCGATCAAGATCGGCCTGCCAACCCTGGGCGGCACCCTGTCGACCCAAGGCGGTCTGGTGTTCATCGCCGGCACCCAGGACTTCTACCTGCGCGCCTACGACAGCAGCAACGGTAACGAAATCTGGAAGGCCCGCCTGCCAGTGGGCAGCCAGGGCGGCCCGATGACCTACGTCTCGCCGAAGACCGGCAAGCAGTACGTGGTGATCACCGCTAGCGGCGCACGCCAGTCGACTGACCGTGGCGACTACGTGATTTCTTACGCACTGCCGTAAGACCGCGTCGCCTGCTTCGCGGGCAAGCTCGCTCCCTCAGGATACTCACTGCCCTTACGAACTGTGCAGTCCTTGTGGGAGCGGGCTTGCCCGCGAATGGCCCTCAAAAATAATTCGAGATTTAGCAATGCCATCCGCAATTCGCATCACCCCCACCCTGCTGCTGGCCCTGGCCAGCACCACCGCCCTGGCCGACGGCGACCTGATGACCCGCAGCACCCTGACCGGTGACTGGGGAGGCCTGCGCCATCAGCTGGAAGACGACGGCGTCAAGTTCACCGGCGACTACAGCGGCGAAACCGCCTACAACGCCCACGGTGGCCTGCACCGCTCGGCGCGTTATTCGCAGAACCTGAAGCTGGGCGTGCAGTTCGACCTGTCCAGACTGTATGGCCTGGACAACGGTGGCAAGGTCCAGCTGACCATCAACGACCGTCGCGGCAACAGCGCCTCGGAAGACCTGGTCGGCAACCGCCTGCCAATCCAGGAAAACTTCGGCGGCCTGTATACGCGCCTGACCGAGCTGAGCTACGAGCGCACCCTGTTCACCCCGGCACTCAACGTCAAGCTGGGTTACATGGCCATGGGCAACGACCTGGGCGGCCTGGACAGCGGTATCCTGTGCAACTTCATGAACGCCGGTTTTTGCGGCCACCCGCTGAACATGTCGGGTGGCAGTGGCTGGACCAACTACCCCAATGCCCACCTGGGCGTGCGGGTAAAGTATGACCTTTCGCCTGCCTGGCAATTGCGCGTAGCGGCGTTCAACGTCGACCCCGAGAGCAATGGCAACTCCAGCCGTGCCTGGCACCTTGGCCCAAAGCACACCACGGGCACCGTGGTGCCGGTGGAGTTGGTGTACAAGCTGCAGGGTGAACTGCCGGGCGAGTACAAGCTGGGCTACTACTACGACAGCTCCGACGTGAAACGCATCGGCAGCGAGGATGAAGTGTCTGGCCGTGGCGGCCATTACATGCTGGTTGACCAGGCCGTGTGGAACGACCAAGGCTCGCCAGGCCGCAGCCTGCACGCCTTCGGCCAGTACTCGGCGTCGAGCAAGGCGGCCTCGCCGTTCACCAAGTGGTATGGCGCCGGTGTGGTGCTGTACAAGCCGTTCGAAGGCCGCCCGAAAGATACCGTGGCGCTGGGTTATGGCCGTGCCGTACCCAACCCGCGTAGCCGCGACGTGCTGGAGGATGCTGCCTTCAATGCCGGCCAGCAGTTCCCCGACATCGACAGCGCCGAGCAACTGATCGAACTGAGCTACGGCTACCAGGCCACACCTTGGCTGAACCTGCGCCCGGATGTGCAATACATCATCGAGCCTGGGGCGTTCTCCGGGAAGGACATCGACAACGCGTTGGTCGTTGGCTTGCAGGTCAAGGCCAGTTTCTAAATTGAAAAGGGCCGCATTGCGGCCCATTCGCCATCAAACTGGCACAAACTGGCCCCTCGGTCTTTACTCACCCCGTCAGCGCAAGGGAGAGCCAGGCCAATGAGCACTGCAACGGAAGGCAAACTGAACGTCTGGGCGCTCGCTGCCCTGGTAGTGGGCTCCTTGGTCGGCGCCGGTATCTTCTCGCTGCCAGCCACCTTCGGCCGTGCCACCGGCGGCTTGGTGCCATCATTGCGCGGTGCATCGCCGGCCTGGGCATGCTGATGCTGGCCTTCGTGTTCCAGACCCTTGCCCGCCCCCGCCCGGACCTAGACTCAGGCATCTACGCCTACGCCAGCGCCGGCTTCGGCAGCTACCTGGGTTTTGCCTCGGCTTTTGGCTTCTGGGCCGGCACCTGCATCGGCAACGTGTCCTACTCCATCCTCATCAAATCCACGCTCGGCGCCTTCTTTCTGCTCTTTGGCGACGGCAACACGGTGGCGGCCATCGCCGCTTCATCCGTGTTGTTGTGGGCCTTCTACTTGAATCGCCCCTGGTTTCGTAGACACCTCCAAGCCTCATAATGAGGCCCAAATAGGAGGTGCCATGAGTCGTCAGCGTTACCCTGAAGAATTCAAGATCGAAGCGGTCAAGCAAGTGACCGAGAAAGGCAAACCTGTCGCCGATGTCGCTCAGCGCTTGGGCATGTCCGTGCACAGTCTTTACGCGTGGATCAAGGTCTACAGCAAGCCCCAAGAGCAGCGTCAGCACGACGATGATCAGCAGGCAGAACTGCGCAAGCTGCGCGCTGAACTCAAGCGGGTGACGGAAGAGCGAGACATCTTAAAGAAGGCCGCCGCGTACTTTGCCAAGGAGTGCGGCTGAAGTACGCCTTCATCAAGAAGCACTCGATCGATTACCCGGTGCGGCGTCTTTGTCAAACCCTCAAGGTGCATCCCAGCGGCTACTACGCTTGGCTGGCCGAGCCTCAATCTGCCCGAGCCAAAGAAGATCAACGCCTGCTTGGCTTGATCAAGCATGCCTGGTTAGAAAGCGGAGGCGTGTATGGCTATCGCAAGATTCACGATGACCTTCGAGAGCTGGGAGAGATCTGTGGGCGAAATCGAGTCGGTCGCTTGATGCAGGCAGAGGGGCTGCGTTCGCAAACGGGCTATCGCCGTCGTCCTGGGTTTTATGGCGGAAAACCAACAGTGGCATCGCCCAACCATCTGGCCCGGCAGTTCAAGGTCAGTGAGCCGAATAAGGTCTGGGTGACCGATATCACCTACATCCGCACCTATGAAGGGTGGCTGTACTTGGCGGTAGTGTTGGATCTGTTCTCTCGCCAAGTCATTGGTTGGTCAATGAAGCCCAGGATGAGCAGCGACCTGGCCATCGACGCCATGCTGATGGCCGTGTGGCGACGCAAGCCACAGCAGCAAGTGATGATTCACTCAGACCAAGGCAGTCAGTTCAGTAGCTCAGATTGGCAAAGCTTCCTGAAGGCCAACAATGTGATCAGCAGCATGAGCCGACGGGGAAACTGTCACGACAATGCCGTAGCCGAGAGCTTTTTCCAGCTTTTGAAGCGGGAGCGAATCCGACGAAAGATCTACGCAACGCGTGACGAAGCCCGAAGTGATATTTTCGATTACATCGAGATGTTCTATAACCCCAAGCGTCGACACAGCAGTGCTATGCAGCTGTCTCCAGTAGAGTATGAGAAACGCTATTTTCTGAGCTTGGAGAGTGTCTAGGGAACCAGGGGCGATTCAGTGTGGGCTGATGGGGACGTTTCAAGTTTCTAACCACTGCTACCGGATGACAACTGACATAAATGCTAGGTTTGTACGAAAAGCCTTGATACGTGGTCATGCTGCGTTGAAAACAGCCTCGGAATGCTCATTTACAACCCGTACACTCCGCTTCCTCGGCTGTTTTCGCCTTGCCTGACCTGCGTCTCAAGATTTTTCATACAGAGCCTAGGTAATCCACCAGCTTGAGCAACATCGCATCACACCCCTGCAACTGCTCGACACTGACAAACTCATCCGGCTTGTGCCCCTGGTCCATGCTGCCAGGCCCGCACACCACGGTCGGGATACCTGCCTGGTCAAACAACCCGCCTTCTGTACCAAACGCCACCGTACCGAATTCATCGGTACCACTGAGCAACGCCACCAGCTGCGCCGCCTCACTGTCGGCAGGTGTCGCCAGCCCCGGGTAGGCGCTCAGCGGCGCCAGGCGAATATCACTGGCCGCATTGACCTTGCGCATACGTGGCAGCAACTCGGCTTCTGCATAGGATTGCAACTGGTCGGCCACTGCCTGCGCCTCAAACCCCGGCAAGGCCCGCACTTCGAAGTCGAACTCGCACTCCGCCGGCACGATGTTCAGTGCCCTGCCCCCTTTGATCACCCCGGTCTGCACCGTGGAGAACGGTGGGTCGAAGCGCTCGTCGTGATGCTGTGGCAAGGCCAGTGCGTCACCGATGTCACCCAGTTTGCCAATCAGCTTCGCCGCATACTCGATGGCATTCACGCCATAGGGCGCATAGGCCGAGTGGCAGGCCGCGCCATGCACCTGGCAGCGCATCGCCAACTTGCCCTTGTGTCCCAGCACCGGCTTGAGCTCGGTGGGCTCGCCAATGAGGCACAGGCGCGGCTTGTGCGGGCGCTGTTCCAATGCGGCCAGCATCGAGCGTACACCCAGGCAGCCCACTTCCTCGTCATAGGAGAATGCCAGGTGCACCGGCATGCGCAGAGGTTGAGCGAGGAACGCGGGCACGGCGGCCAGCACCGAAGCGATAAAGCCCTTCATGTCGGCCGTGCCACGGCCATACAGGCGCCCATCACGTTCGCTCAGGGCAAACGGCTCGACGGTCCAGGCCTGCCCATCCACCGGTACCACATCGGTGTGCCCCGACAACACCACGCCGCCAACGTTTTGGGGGCCGATGGTGGCGAACAGGTTGGCCTTGGTGCCTTCCGGGTTGTGAAACAGCTCGCACTCCACCCCCAGCTCGGCCAGGTAATCGCGGATGAAGCCGATCAACTCAAGGTTGGAGTCCCGGCTGACCGTAGCAAAGCCGATCAGCCGGGCCAGCAGCGCGCGGCTGGCAAATTCACTCATCGCCCGGGACCCCATAGCTGGGTGCAGCGGTCGGGTTGAGGGCACGGGTGACGTAATCCTGCATTTGTGGGCGATAGGCCTGCCAAAGACCGTCGAGCACGCCGATCGGGTCGGTATCAGCCCAGTCCACGCGCAGGTCCACCAATGGCCAGGTCAACTCGCCGGCAATTTTCAACGCCGCCGAGTGCACCGGCCCGGCTTCACCACCCGCAGCCATCGCCGCGTGCATGGCGGCCAGCAAGCGGTCGGCCAGGTGGCCGCCAGCCTGCTCGAACGCCACGACCATCGCTTCGATCACCTGGGTCGAGGACAACAGATTCCCGGCCGCCGCACACTGTTCACCGGCCACAGCGTTGTGCGTGCCCAATGCCTCGCGCCCGGTAAACAGCGCCACCTGCCCCTGGCTGTCGATCACGGTAACCTGGCGGTACTCGCTCCAGCCATTGGCGCTGAGCACCCGGTCCAGCGCGGCGGCGGGTGGCAACTGGCCCTGTTCAAGGGCATCGAGAACCTGCGGGCCAAGCGCCGGCAAGGTGATGTTCTGGGTGGAAACGGCGCCAACACCGGCACGCACCCAAGGGCAACGGGCACCCACGGCAATGCTCGACGAACTGATGGCGATGCCAACCTGGCCGGTTTCCTGGCAGCGGCCAATGATGGAGAAGGTCATGGTAATGCTCCTGTTGTCCTGTGCGATGCAGGGCATTCTGGGTGGAACCTTTCGGTAGGCGAAACCAACTTTTTCCGAGGGGTTAGACAGGAAAAAACTTTGCTCAGGCAGAGAGCGAACGCCGCCCGCGCGGCGCATCGCGAGCTGCGCTCGCTCCTACGTTTGTTTCAGGCCAGTTTCTCCTGTGCGAGGCCACAGAACTCGGGGCCTTCGCCGTTTTATCGGCAAGCACCAGCTAAATACTATTTTCGCCATTTGTGCCACATCCCTAGTCTGGCCCCAGGCAACGGCGGTCCTCCAAACCGACCTGACAAAAACCGCCTGAACAAGGGCTCGGACATGACACTGAACAACCTCGAAATCGACACCCTCGTCGTCGGCGCCGGCCAGGCCGGCGTGGCCATGAGCGAACACCTGAACAAGCTTGGCGTGCCGCACCTGGTGCTGGAGCGCAACCGCATCGCCGAAGCGTGGCGCACTGGCCGCTGGGACTCGCTGGTCGCCAACGGCCCGGTCTGGCACGACCGCTTCCCGGGCCTGGCATTCAACCTCGACGCCGACGCCTTCGCCGGCAAGGACCAGGTGGCTGACTACTTCGAGCAGTACGTACGCAAGTTCAACCTGCCCGTGCGCACCGGCATTGAAGTGAAGCGCGTGGTACGCAACAGCGACCGCCCGGGCTTTACCATCGAAACCAATGAAGGCGTGATTCGCGCCAACCGTGTGGTTGCGGCAACCGGCCCGTTCCAGAAGCCGGTTATCCCCGCCATTGCGCCAAAGGACAGCAACCTGCACCAGATCCATTCCGCCGCCTACTACAACCCTCAGCAACTGCCAGAAGGCGCAGTGCTGGTGGTAGGTGCCGGCTCCTCTGGCGTGCAGATCGCCGAAGAGCTGATGCGTGCGGGCCGCCAGGTGTACCTGTCGGTCGGCGCCCACGACCGCCCGCCGCGTGCCTACCGCAACCGCGACTTCTGCTGGTGGCTGGGCGTGCTGGGTGAGTGGGACGCAGAAATCGCCAAGCCTGGCCGCGAGCACGTGACCATCGCCGTCAGCGGCGCCCGTGGCGGCCACACCGTAGACTTCCGCGCCCTCGCCCATCAAGGCATGACCCTGGTCGGCCTGACCCAGTCGTTCGAGAACGGCGTGGCGCGCTTCCAGGACAACCTGGTCGAGAACATCAACCGTGGCGACGAAAACTACCTGGCCCTGCTGGATGCCGCCGATGCCTACATCGAACGCAACGGCCTGGACCTGCCAGAAGAGCCCGAAGCCCGCCAGCGCCTCGCCGACCCGGAGTGCATGGTCAACCCGCTGCAGCAACTGGACCTGGCCAAGGCCGGTGTCAGCAGCATCATCTGGGCTACCGGTTACGGTGTGGATTTCAGCTGGCTGCAGGTAGACACCTTCGACGCCAACGGCAAACCCCAGCACCAGCGTGGCGTAGCCCGTGAGCCCGGCGTGTACTTCCTGGGCCTGCCGTGGCTGTCGCGCCGTGGCTCGTCGTTCATCTGGGGCGTGTGGCACGACGCCAAGCACGTCGCCGGCCACATCGCCACGCAACGCACCTACCTGGCCTACCGCGACCGCGAACAGCGCGACGCGGATGAGCAGCAAGACAACACCATCAGCAACGTCAGCACCCTCGGAGCCCACTGATGCCTACTCATACCCGCATCCGCATGTTCAACACCAAGGAAACCTACCCCAACCAGACCCTGGACAACGACCTGTGCCAGGCCGTGCGGGCCGGTAACACCATTTATGTGCGCGGCCAGGTCGGTACCGACTTCGAAGGCAAGCTGGTGGGCCTGGGCGACCCTCGGGCGCAGACCGAGCAGGCGATGAAAAACGTCAAGCAACTGCTTGAAGAAGCCGGCTCGGACCTGTCGCACATCGTCAAGACCACCACCTACATCACCGACCCGCGCTTCCGCGAGCCGGTGTACAAGGAAGTGGGCAAGTGGCTGAAGGGTGTGTTCCCGATTTCCACCGGGCTGGTGGTGGCCGGGTTGGCCCAGGCCGAATGGCTGATGGAAATCGATGTGATCGCCGTGGTGCCGGATCAGGCGTGACCGGCAACACCGATGCCATCCAGCGCGCTGGATATTTCGCGGGCACGCCCACAGGTACACCGTAGGCTTAAGGCTTGTGCAGTCCCTGTGGGCGTGCCTGCGATGGGCCGCAAAGCGGCCCCCAACGATCTGCTGACAAGTATCAAGCTCTAGGCAAACCCGAACAATCGGCGGGGTGTGTCCCACATCACTGCACGGCGCGTGCGGGCATCCGGCATCAGGCACTCGGCCAGTTTCAGCAACGGGCCGTAGTCCACCCGCGAGCACTGGCGAATGAACGGCCAGTCCGAACCCCATACGCAGGCCTCGGGGCCAAAGGCTTCGAGCAGGGCGTGGACGTAGGCACTGCTCTGCTCCAGCAAGGCATCGACGGCGGCGAACTTCTGCATGCCCGACAGTTTCACGCTGGCCCGGCCACTGTCGGCCAGCCGCAGCAAGGCCTGGAAGCCAGTTTGCTGCACCCCGGCGGCTACATCCGGGCGGCCACAGTGATCGATCAACAGACGTGCCCGGGAGCCTTGCAGCAGACCATGCAGGTCCAGCAACTGGTCTTCGCACACCTGAATCTGGGCAAACAGGCCAAGCTCGGCGACCTTGCCGAGCAACCCGTCAACGTTCTTGAGGCTGGCCACCCCGTACAACGCGGGGTTGAAGGCGATACCGACCACCCCTTGCACCTGCAGCGCAGCCAGCGCATCGAGAGGGATACTTGCCTCGACCACCGCCACGCCCTTGAACCGCCCTTGCCCGGTGGCCAGGGCGTGCAGCAGGCAGCGGTTGTCGGTGTGGTAGCCGCTGTTGGGGCCGACGAGCAAGGCATGCTGTACACCGTAGGCGTCCATCACCCGGGTGAACTGCTCCTGGGTCGCCACCTCCTGGCCAGAGGGCGCATAGGGTGCTTCGGGGTGGTAAGGGAAACGGGCGGGGTCAAACAAATGGTTATGGCAATCGATCTTCGGTTCGTCAAAGATGTTCACGCAGCACTCCCGGCAAGCACCGCTGCGCTTGCCTACAGATCTTGTTATTGTTCGCCGCCAGGGCGATTGGGCTGTGTTCAAGATACTGCGTGGCCGGGTTTGACGCTCATACCCAGATGGCGAAGACCATAACCGAAGGTAATAGACATGCTGCTTGGCAACGAAGGCGCAGACGCGAGCCCCATGGTGTTCAAACTGCGGCACATGGAAGTGTTCCGTGCGGTGATGCTGACCGGCTCGATCAGCGCGGCGGCCAAGCTGCTGTACGTGTCGCAGCCGGCCGTGAGCAAGCTGATCCAGTACATCGAGGGGCGCCTGGCTTATCGCCTGTTCGAGCGCATCAACAACCGCCTGGTGCCAACCGCCGAGGCGCAGGTGCTGTTCCGTGAGGTCGAGCGGGTGTACCAGGCGGCGCTGGAGGTGAATGAGTGTGCGCTGTCATTGGGTGCCGGCGGCCACCACAAGCTGCGTATCTCTTGCAGCGCCTCGCTGTCGACGGTGGTCATCCCGATTGCCCTGGCGCAGCTCAAGCGCGAGGCGCCTTCGCTGGACATCGAGTGGCAAACCTCGCTGATGGGCGAAATGCCCAACCAGATCCTGTCGAAAAAGGTCGACCTGTCGATTGCCGCCCTGCCCGTGGTGCACGATCACCTGCATTCGCAAGCCTTCATGCGCGGGCGCATGGTGGTGGTGATGCCACCCGACCACGCCTTGGCCGGGCATGGCTCGCTGACCTTGCAGCAGCTGGAAGGCCACCCGCTGCTGCTGTTCAGGCCCGACATGCCGTTTGGCAAACTGCTGGCCGGGCACATCGAGCGGCGCGGGCTGCAATTGAAATCACTGTTGTCGTTCACCAACGCCAACGAAGCAGTGGCCCTGGTGAAGCAGGGCATGGGCATCAGCGTGATCGACGAATTCGTGGCGCAGGACAGTGGGTTGGCGGTGGTGCCGCTGGCCGATGAAATTCACTTTGATATCAGCTTTGTCTATTCGCGGTTCGAGCCGCCGTCGCATGCGGCGATGCATTTGATGCGGGTGTTGCAGGGACAGGCGCAGAAGCTGGGGCGGGCGATTGCGCCGAACTGACACAAGTGTTGGGGCTAACACACCCCTGTGGGAGCGGGCTTGCCCGCTCCCACAGGGTCCGCAAAAGACTTGCCGGACGTGTTCAGAAACCGACTGTAGCCGACAACAAGTAGGTACGCGGCGTGGATAGGGTCAACCCCGGCTCACTGTCATCCGAAGCCCCCGCCGAGCTCCAGTAACGATCATCCAGCACATTCTCGACACTGGCCCGTAAGGTCACCTCGGTAGCGTCCACCTTGAAGGCATAGCGCGCGCCCAGGTCGTAACGCTCCCAGCCATCAATCTGCTTGCTGTTGTTCTGGTCCAGGTACTGCGAGCTGGAATGAATGCCCCGCGCCGTCAGGGTCAGCCCACTCACACCGGGCACGTCCCATTCGGCGCCGAGGTTGACGTTGTACTCGGGCGTGGCCGGCGCGCGGTTGCCATCGTAGGCACCACCCACGGTATCGGTCAGCTCGCTGTCGATGTACATGACCCCACCCAGCACCCGCACGCCTTGCACCGGTTCGCCGAACACGCTCAACTCGATACCACGGTTGTCACGCTTGCCATTGGGCCCGAACACCCGCGAGGTGGCGTTGGTCTCGTAGGCCGGCTGGCGAATGCGGAATGCGCTGGCCGTGAACGCAACCTGGCCCAGGTCGTACTTGGCCCCTACCTCAACCTGCCGGCTGGTGAACGGCGGGAAGATCTGGTCTTCGTTGATCGACGTCGACGGCGCGATCTTGCCCTGGCTCAGGCCTTCCATGTAGTTGGCGTACAACGACAGCTGGTCGGTGACCTTGAGCAGCACGCCGCCCGAGGGCGAGACCTTTTCTTCGTCGTAGGCGGTCTCACCTTTGACGCCGTCGCTCCAGTCATCCACCTGCACCCGCTGCCAGCGCGCGCCCAGGGTCAACAGCAGGCGGTCGTCGAAAAAACCGAGGGTGTCGGCCAGGGCCACACCGGAGAAGCGGTTTTCTGTGTAGACCTCGGGATCGATGCGGGTGGGTGTGCCCGGGGTCGGGGTCGCCACCGGGTTGTAGAGGTTGCTGGGCGCCGAGGCATAGCGGGCGCCGCCGTTGGTGAAGTCCATGTAGAAGTAGGTGGCGGCCAAGTTCAACTCGTGGCTGACCGGCCCGGTGTGAAACCAGTTGCGAAGGCCGGCCATGGCGGTACGCACCGACTCGTCCCGGGTGAAGTCACGCGGCTGCACGGTGAAGTCGCCGGCATCGTTGGTGATGGACACGTTGTGCCGCAGGAAATCATGGTTGCTTTCACGCGCACCGACCGCGCCATAGGCCAGCAGCGACTCACTGACGTCGTATTCGGCATGCAGTGCGCCAAAGGTGTCGTTGGTGCGCGCCTTGCTCCAGGCCTGGGCGTAGTTGCGCCGCACATCGTCGGCTTCCGGCACCTTGGCGTTGGCGCCGATCAGCACGCGCTCCTGCGGCGCATCGGTGTCACGCTCGGTATGGCCAAGGTCTGCCGACAGGCGCAGGCGCTCACCGCGAAAATCCAGGCCCAGTACCGCCATTTCGCGATCGACACGTTGGTGGTCCCATTCGGTATCGCCCGCCTGCTTCACAGCATTCAAACGCACGCCGAACTGCTGGCCTTCGCCAAAACGTCGGCCAACATCCACCGCGCCACCTGCTTGGCCAGCCGATGCATAGCTGCCGGTAAACTCGGTGATCGGCTTGTCTGTGGCCCGCTTGGGCTGCACGTTGATACCGCCGCCCACGCTGCCACGCGGCGAAATGCCGTTGATCAACTGACTGGGGCCTTTGATGATATCGACCCGATCGGCCATTTCCATGTCGATCGAGTAAGTCGGCAAGATACCGTACAGGCCATTGTAGGCCACATCACTGTTGAACAGGCTGAAACCGCGAATGGTGAATTGCTCGAAACGCCCGCCCGCCGGGTTGGTAGCGCGCACCGACGGGTCGGTGGCGATGAGTTCGCCCAAGGTCCGCGCTTGCTGGTTCTTGACCAGTTCGCTGGTGTAACTCGTGATGCTGAACGGGGTTTCCATGAAGTCGCGCGAACCCAGCAGGCCCTGCGCGCCCTGGCGTGCCACCTGGCCACCGGCGTAGGGTAGCGTTTCGCTGCCAGCCGCCCGGCCACCCACGATGCTGATCGGGGCAATTTCCAGCGCACCGCTTGCATGCGGCGCCGGCACCAAGGTGAAGGCACCCTCACCTACCGGCAGCAACTGCAGGCCGCTGCCACGCAGCAGTTGCATGAAGCCTTCTTCGACACTGTAGCTACCTGACAGGCCGCTGCTCTGCCGACCCTGAACCAGCGCAGGGTCCAGCGAAAGGCTGACACCGGCCTGGTCGGCAAAGCGGGTCAGTACGGCGCCCAGGCTCGCGGCCGGCACCTCATAGGCACGCCGCGCCGGCTCATCGGCCCAGGCGGGCGCAGACAACAACAGGCTCATGGCGAACAACGGACGCACTGCGCGCGCCAGCGGGCGCAGGCGGCAAGACATTACTGCAGACATTGAACAAGGCTCCCCTTTGTTTTCTTCTACCGGTAATGACCGGCGAGTGAAAAAAAGGGGACAGCCTCACGCACGATTTTCTCGTGCGCCCAGGCTCACCCAGTAACGCGTGCGTGTTCGCACCTGTAACGGCAGGCTGGCGGCCAGCAAGGCCAGCACCCGGTCGGTGTCGTCAAGGCGGAAGGTGCCGGTCACGCGCAGGCGCTCCAGTTCCGGGGCCCAGCGCAACACGCCAGGGCGGTATCGGCGCAGTTCATGCAGCAGTTCGCCCAAGGGGCGGTCATCCAGACGCAGCACACCTTCGCGCCAGCCCAGTCGCCATTCGTCCAGGCCTGTCACCGGGCCGAAGCCGGCCACGTGCAGGTTGGCCTGCTGCCCGGCTTGCAGCACCTGTGCCGGGCCACGCAGCGGCTGCAGGCTGGCTACACCTTCGACGATCGATACCCGGCAAGCCTGATCGATCAGCCGCAGGCATACCTCGCCGCCACCGAGTACTACCTGGCCATAGGGCACCTGCAACGTCAGGCTCAGGTTAGCGGGCACCTTGATCGCCACTTCGCCGCGCAGCAATGTCAGGCGGCGTGCCCCCAGATCGATATCCACTGCACTGTCGGTGTTCAGTTGCACGGAGGTGCCATCGCTCAATAGCACCTGCCGACGTTCGCCTACCGAGGTGTGCATGTCGGCAGTCCAGGCGTCCAGAGGCAGCTCACGGCTGACCAGCCAGGCTGTCGGCAACAGTGCGGCGATACCCAAGGCTTGCTTGAGCAGCTCGCGGCGGCCGGCGTCCGGGCGGTCCAGGGTGGCCATGGCCAGTGTGCCAGGTAACGCGGTAAAGCGCTGGCGCAACAATGATGCCTTTTGCCAGACGTCTTCATGCAGGCTGCTGCTGGCCCGCCATTGTGCCAGGCGCAGCAAGTCGGTCTCGCTAGCGTCGCCAGAGTCCAGCAGCGCCAGCCAGCGAGCGGCAGCACGCACAGCTTCGCGGGTTTCGGGGGAATGGGGGATCATTGCAATTCGGCCAGCAGGCAATGTTCGTAAGCCTGCGCCATGTAGCGTTTCACCGAGCGCTCGCAAACGCCCAGGCGCTTGCCGATTTCGGCGTAACCCACGCCTTCGAGCTGACTCCAGAGAAAGGCCTTGCGTACCGGTGCCTTCAGGCCATCGAGCAATTCGTCGAGTGCTTGCAGGGTTTCCAGCAATATCCAGCGTTTTTCTGGCGAGGGCACATGCTGCTCGGGCAAGGTGGCCAAGGCATCGAGATAAGCCTGTTCCAGGCTACGTCGCTGGTGGAAGTTGCTCAGCAGGCGCTTGCCGACTGTCAGCAGATAAGCCCTTGGCTCACGTATGTCTGCCAAGGGCTGGGCACTGGCCAGTACCCGCAGAAAAGTATCCTGGCTGAGATCGGCGGCATCCCAGGCATTGCCCAGGCGCCGGCGTAGCCAGGTTTCGAGCCAGCTGCGGTGCTCCCGGTACAGGGCAGGCAGGCTAGGGTCCGTTGGCGGCGCGGCGTCGATCATGAGGATGGCCCTGCGGCGGCGTAAATAGGATTCATTCTAATTTACGTTGCGGCGCAGGGCCAAGCGGTTTGTTACCTGTCAGGCAATCGCTGCATCCACCAGCACCTGCGCTTCCTGCACCAGACGCTGCAGGTGCGCCTCGTCGATGAAGCTTTCGGCGTAAATCTTGTAGATGTCTTCAGTGCCCGATGGGCGCGCAGCGAACCAGCCATTGGCGGTCATCACCTTCAGCCCGCCAATCGCCTGGCCGTTGCCCGGCGCGTGGCTGAGGATCTGCACGATAGGCTCACCGGCCAGTTCGGTCGACTTGACCTGCTCTGGCGCCAGCTTGCTCAGCAACGCCTTCTGCCGCGCATCGGCCTTGGCTTCGACCCGGGTAGCGTATGGCTTGCCCAAGGCTTCGGTCAGATCAGCATAAGCCTGGCTCGGGTTGCGCCCGGTGCGGGCGGTCATCTCGGCAGCCAGCAAGGCCGGGATCAGCCCGTCTTTGTCGGTGGCCCAGACCGAACCATCGCGGCGCAGGAACGACGCACCGGCACTTTCTTCGCCACCAAAGCCCAGCGAGCCGTCGAACAGCCCTTGGGCAAAGAACTTGAAGCCCACCGGCACTTCGTACAGCTCACGGCCCAGAGGCTGAGTAACGCGGTCGATCAGGCCGCTGGACACCACGGTTTTGCCAACGGCTGCATCGCTGCGCCATAGCGGGCGGTGGCGGTACAGGTAGTCGATGGCCACGGCCAGGTAGTTGTTCGGTTGCAGCAGGCCGTCCGGGGTGACGATGCCGTGGCGGTCGTGGTCCGGATCACAGGCGAAGGCCACGTCGAAACGCTCGCGCAGGCCGATCAGGCCCTGCATGGCGTAGGGCGAGGAAGGGTCCATGCGGATCTGGCCGTCCCAGTCGACGGTCATGAAGCGGAAGGTGGGGTCTACCTCGGTGTTCACCACTTCCAGGTCCAGCTTGTAGTGTTCGGCAATGGCCGACCAGTAGCGCACCCCTGCCCCACCCAGCGGGTCGACGCCCAGGCGCAAGTTGGCGCTGCGGATGACGTCGAAGTCGATGACGTTTTCCAGGTCCGCTACATAGCTGCTGACGTAGTCGTGACGCTGAGTGGTCGGTGCCTGCAGCGCCTGGGCATGGTCCATGCGCTTCACGCCTGCCAGGTTCGCTGCCAGCAGTTCGTTGGCCTTGGCCTCGACCCACTTGGTCACATCGCTGTCGGCCGGGCCGCCATTGGGCGGGTTGTACTTGAAGCCACCGCTTTGCGGCGGGTTGTGCGACGGGGTGATGACGATGCCGTCGGCCAGGCCCTGCTGGCGGCCACGGTTGTGACAGAGGATGGCGTGGGACACAGCCGGCGTGGGCGTGTATTCGTCGTCCTTCGACAACCTGACTTGCACGCCGTTGGCCGCCAACACTTCCAGCGCGCTGGCCGTGGCCGGGGCCGACAGGGCGTGGGTGTCGGCGCCGATGAACAGCGGGCCATCGATGCCCTTTTCCTGGCGGTACAGGCAGATGGCCTGGGTGATGGCCAGCACGTGGTATTCGTTGAAACTCAATTCAAGCGAAGTGCCCCGGTGCCCCGAGGTGCCGAAGGCCACCCGCTGAGCCGCCACGGCAGCGTCAGGGCGGCCGGTGTAATAGGCGGTGAGCAGTCGGGGAATATCGACCAGCACGCTGGCCGGAGCCGGCTTGCCTGCCAAAGGACTGAGCGTCATGCAAAAACCTCGAGTTCAACAGATGTTGGTGTTGGAACGTGCAGTGTACTGAGAGTTGCAAGGGTGTGCGATGGGTGCCAGCAAAGAACAAGCTAGAGTAGAGACCATACCCACCGTGAATGAGGCCCCATGGCTTTCCACCGCCTGACCCGAACCCACCCCCGCCTGAGCTTCGCCGCAGCGGCAGGCCTGATTGGCGCCTGGCTGATCCCTGCCGGTGACGCCGTGCAACACATCCTCGCTGGCTGGAACCTGGGCGTCTGGCTGTACCTGTTGCTGGTGCTGTGCCTGAGCTGGGGCGCCAACCCGGAAAAGGTCCGCAAGGTTGCCCGCGTCGAAGACGAAAACGCAGGCCTGGTCCTGCTCACCGTTTGCATTGCCGCCATCGCCAGCCTCGCCGCAGTCACCCTGCAACTGCTGTCCAGCCGTGGGCTGCAACGCGCAGACCTGGCCCTGCACTACCTCTACACCGGCCTGACCGTGGCCGGTTCCTGGCTGCTGATTGGCTGCATCTTCAGCCTGCATTACGCCCGGTTATTCTACACCGGGCAGAACCATGAACCACCGCTGCGCTTCGCCGATGGCGAGCGCAACCCGGACTATTGGGACTTTCACTACTTCTCGTTCACCATCAGCGTGGCCGTGCAAACGTCTGACGTGGGCGTTGCCGGGCGGGGGTTGCGGCGGGTGGTGCTGGCGCATTCGCTGGTGGGGTTTGTGTTCAATACGGCGATTTTGGGGTTCACCATCAACATTGCTGCAGGCTTATTGGGATGAATCGACCTGGCATATTTGCCAGTAGACAACCTGCAGAGCATTTGCAAACTATAAGGCTTGGTATCTCCACAATGGACCAAGCCCCATGCAAAACTACAACTATCCAGATAGATTATTTTTTTATGGCCAGAAGCACCTCGCCACCATTACCGGAACTGCCCCAGTGCAACTTCTTCGCACCGACATGACCGCGCTGGCCGAGCGCTACGAAGCGACATCCACTACTTCAATAATCCAAAGCGATCGCGCCTCCAGTGTATTAGGCACTTCCTTAGCGCATTTAAATCGAATCTATACCCCCTATGGACTCGATCATACGGCACCAACTTTCTTGGGTTTCACCGGCCAACCAACCGACCCTGTCACTGGGTGCTATCCACTTGGCAATGGACATCGCTTTTACAATCCTGCAATGATGCGCTTTCATCAGCCAGATAGGCTTTCTCCTTTCCATCGTGGAGCAACTAACAGCTATACCTATGCCTTGGGTGATCCCGTGAACCTGCATGACCCTAGCGGACAACTCCCACAATTCATCGTTACAGGTGTATCGAGGACAGTTCGATTAATCAAACGGGTTTTAAGGGAAGCCATAAACCAAGCACTTGCCCCACCTGCAATAGTCAAAGATTATTTACAACCTATTTTAAGTACGATTGTAGCAACGGCAGAAAACGCCTCACGTCAATTGTTACCTGCAGCTACACCACTGCCCCTAAGGCTAGCCGTACAAACTGGAGTTGCGGCCGGAGTAGGTGCCTCGATTGCTACAGCAGCGATTTCATATTCACAAACTGGGACGATGTTGAGTGTGTCGCCATGGGAAGCAATCGGAATCTGGTATATGGGCAGCGCCACTCCAGAGCAACAGATAGCTCTCGGGTTCCAAATCCGACAACCTCAGGTCCCTGACCACATGAACAAGTTCTTGGCTTCTTGAAACCGGCTGCATCAAGCTAATACGATGCGCACATCTACAGCTTCCTAGCTGTTCATCCTACCGCTCGTCCGAAAAAGCAATGTGCACCAGATGTCGACGACCATGGCAGATCGGGTTGGCTTAACTGCCTCAAGCCTGCGAAGAAAACGTTTGCCTTTCTAATGGTAACCAAACGCCAGCCATCACAAGGTTGTGACCCTCGTCATGAATTAGTACATTTGTCGTATTTGCAGCCGAGAATCGCGCGTGGCAGGTGCTATGTTTACCTTCCCGGCGACCGCATCGATGTGGCCACCCGTTCACCACGTCCAGGTACGGACAAGGAGGCTGGCATGAACAAAATGACGTTCCCCAACGCCTGCCAGGTGATGCGCTGGCATTTTCACCCGCTGGGCTTCGAGGCGATCATGGATGCGCCACGCAGCATGGTTGCACGGCTGTTCGACCGCGCCACCGGCGAAACGCTACTGGCCATAGCCGGTATCCCCTGCACGGCAGTCATGGCTGCCGCCGACGTTGAACGCATCATCGAAGCCGTCGAGGCGGAGATGGACGCGTTCATACCCAGCTTCACCTTGCGCGATGCCGTTTAACCCGTGGCGGTATCTTGCGGCCGCAATGCTTGCAACTTGCTCATGAACTGTTCGGCGGGCACTGGCTGGCCCAGCAGGTAGCCTTGCAGCGAATCACACCCCAGTCGGGTCAGGAAGTCTTGCTGCTTGTCGGTCTCCACCCCTTCGGCAACGATGCGCAGGCCCAGCGCCTGGCCCAAGGCGACGATGGCCGAGACAATCGCCGCATCGTCACTGTCCTGCTCCAGGTCACGCACGAAGCCACGGTCGATTTTCAGTTCGTTGGCCGGCAGGCGCTTGAGGTACATCAGGCTGGAGTAGCCGGTGCCAAAGTCATCGATGGACAGGTCCACCCCCATGTCGGACAGGCGTTGCAGCACGGTCAGGCTGGCATCGGCGTCGTGCATGGCGGTGGTTTCGGTGATTTCCAGGGTCAGGCAGTTGGCCGGCAGGCGGTTCTGTTGCAGGGCCCGGGCCACGCTCTCGACCAGCCCGGCATGGCAAAACTGGATGGCCGACAGGTTCACGGCCATGCGCCAGCCTTGGTGCCCTTGATCCAGCCACTGGCGCATCTGCCGGCAAGCTTCGTCCAGCACCCACTCGCCGATCGGGATGATCAGGCCGGTCTTCTCCGCCAGGCCGATGAAGCGGTCGGGCAGCAACAGCCCCTGCTGCGGGTGCTCCCAACGCAGCAAGGCTTCGGCACCAATAGGCTCGCACGCCTGGGCGTCGAACTTTGGCTGGTAATGCAAACGGAACTGACGGTGCTCCAACGCCTGACGCAGGTCTTGCAGCAGCTGCAATTGCTGGCGGGCGTTACTGTTCATCGACACATCAAAGAAGCTGTAGCCGTTCTTGCCGGCGCTCTTGGCGTGGTACATGGCGGCGTCGGCATTGCGCAGCAGTTCGTGCTGGTCCTGGCCGTTTCCGGGGTACAGGACGATGCCCAGGCTCGCCGACAGTTGCAGGTCGTGTTCGGCCACGCGGAATGGCCGCGACACCAGGTTGACCTGCTTGACCGCCACGTCCATGGCATCGTTCGGCTCCTGCAATTCCACCAGCAGCACGAACTCGTCACCGCCGATGCGCGCCAACGTGTCCTGGCTGTGCAAGTGGCCGCGCAGCCGCCCCGCCACGGCCTTGAGCAGCAGATCGCCAATGTGGTGACCAAAGGCATCGTTGACCGGTTTGAAACCGTCCAGGTCGATGAACATCAGGGCAAAACAGCCGCCCTGCTCCGCCACCTTGGCGATAGCCTGCTCGATACGGTCGGCCAGCAAGGTACGGTTGGGCAGGTCGGTGAGCGTGTCGTGCAGCGCCAGTTGGGTAAGTTCCTGGTTGGCCAGGGTCAGCGAACGGGCCAGTTCGGCGGTGCGTGCTTCAAGGCGAGCGTCCAGCACCGAGGTGAGCAAGGCCACGGCCAACACCGCCAAGGTAGTGATCAACACCAGGTAAACCAGGCTGTCGCCCTGCAACCCGCCTGCCAGTGCACCGCAGAAACTGCCTTCGGGGAAGTTCGCCGCCGCCATGCCGGTGTAATGCATGCCGACGATGGCAAACCCCATCACCACTGCCGCCAGCCCGCGGATCTGCCGCACGTAGGGGGTGTGTTTGCGCAGACGGAAGGCGATCCACAACGCCGCCGCAGACGCACCCACGGCAATCAGCAGCGAGGCGCCAAATAGCGTCGGGTCATAGTCGATGCCCGGCAGCATGCGCAGCGCGGCCATGCCGGTGTAGTGCATGCAGGCGATGCCGGCACCCATGATAAGCGCGCCGAAGGCCAGTTGCAGGCACGGGAGGCTCGGCTGGCTCACCAGCCACAGGGCAAAGCCCGAGGACAGCACGGCGATCAGCAGCGAGAACGCGGTAAGCGCCAGGTCATAACCCAGGTCGACAGGCAGGCTGAAGGCGAGCATACCGATAAAGTGCATCGACCACACGCCGATGCCCATGGCCAACGCGCCGCCCCCCATCCACAAGTAGGCAGCCCGGCCCTTGGCCGTGGCGATGCGGCCGGTCAGGTCAAGGGCGGTATAAGACGCCAAAATCGCCACGCACAGCGAAATCAGCACCAGCGAAGAGGAGTAGCTACCGGTCAGCATTGGGAGTTCCAGCGACGGGACAGGGGGCCCGGCAAAAGCTGACGATTGTACTCAAGCTTAAGCGAAACGCACGGGGTTTTTGCGAATGGGAATGGATCCAATAGTTAGGCCCAACATTCTCCCTGTGGGAGCGGGTTCACCCGCAAACACCGCCGAAGCCGGTGCCATAAAACGCGCTGGCTTCTTCGCGGGTAAACCCGCTCCCACTGGATGTTTGCAAGTTTGCAGAAAACCGATCAATCCTGCTCGGCAAATGCCTTTTCGGCGTCCCAGCCGCCTCCCAGCGCAGCCACCAGCTGCACACTGGCCACCAGGCGCCCTTGCAGCAGGTTCAACACACTGCGCTCGTTGCTCAACGCCGTGGTCTGCACGTTCACCACATCCAGGTAGCCGATCAACCCTGCGCGGTACTGGTTCTCGGTCAGGCGCAGCGACTCGCGGGCGGCATCCAGCGCTTCCTGGCGCACCACCGCCTCATCGCCGTACACCTTCAACTGCACCAGCAGGTTTTCCACTTCCTTGAAGCCGTCGAGCACGGTCTGGCGGTATTGCGCCACGGTCTGGTCATACGCGGCCACCGTGCGGTCCACCTCGGCGCTGCGCTTGCCGGCGTCGAACAGGGTCAGCGCCAGTTGCGGGCCTACCGACCAGTAGCGGTTGGGCAGCTCGATCCAGTTGCTGAAGCTGCTGCTGGAATAGCCGCCGCTCATGCTCAGGCTGAGGTCCGGGAAATACGCCGCCCGCGACACGCCGATGTTGGCATTGGCGGCCATCACGTTACGCTCGGCGGCAGCGATATCCGGGCGCCGTTCCAGCAACTGCGAAGGCAGCGAAACCGGGATTTGCGGCAGCGCGGGAATGTCCTTGCTGTCGGCCAGCGCAAAGTCGGCCGGGGTTTTGCCCAGCAGCACGGCAATGGCATTTTCGAACTGCGCGCGCTGCCAGATCAGGTCGATCAGGTCAGCCTGGGTGCTCTTGAGCTGGGTACGAGCTTGCGCCACGGCATCTGGCCCGGCGACGCCGGCGCGATACTGGTTTTCGTTCATCCGCAACGAGCGCTCGTAGGCCGCCACAGTGGCTTCCAGCAGGCGCTTTTGCTCGTCTATCACCCGCAGTTGCAGGTAGTTCTGCACCAGCTCCGATTGCTGGCTCAAACGAATCGAGGCGAGGTCGGCGAAGCTGGCTTCGGCACTGGCCTCGTTGGCATTCATGGTTTCGCGCAGCTTGCCCCACAGGTCGATTTCCCAGCTCACGCCCAACTGCGCGTTGTAGGTGTTGCGAATACCGCTGCTGTTGTTGGACAAGCTCGAACTGGAACTGCCGGTGCCCTGGGCCGAGCGGTTCTTGCTGGCGTTCAGGTCCAGGCTGGGGAACAACGCCGCGCGGCTGCTGCGCACCAGCGCTTGGGCCTGGCGGTACTGGGCTTCGGACTGCGCTACGGTCTGGTTGCTGCGGTTCAGTTCCTCAACCAGCGCATTGAGCCCGGCATCGCCGTAGATTTCCCACCAGGCGCCGCGGGCGATGGCGTCGGATGGCGCGGCCTGGGTCCAGCCTTCGGCGTGCTTGAACTGCGCCGCCGAGCTGTTCAGTTCGGGGCGATGGTAGTCCGGGCTCAAGGTACAGGCACTGAGCAGGGCTACGCACAACCCGGCGCCGAGCAGGCGCGAGCCACGCCCACGGGTCAGCGTTTGCAGGGCACGATGAAGTGGGGTCTGGGCAAAAGTCATAGCGGGTTTTCCAGGGCGGCGTCGGTGCGCACGCCGCGCCAACGGTTGAAACGGTGGCGCAGGCGGTCCAGGTACAGGTAGACCACCGGCGTCGTGTAAAGGGTGAGGATCTGGCTGAACACCAGGCCACCAATGATGGTCAGGCCCAGCGGCTGGCGCATTTCCGCGCCCTCGGCGTGGCTCAGCAGCAGCGGCAAGGCGCCAAGGATGGCCGCCAGGGTGGTCATCAGGATCGGCCGCAGGCGCAGCAGACAGGCCCGGCGAATCGACTCCTCGGGTGACAGCCCCTGGTGGCGCTCCAGCTGCAAGGCCAGGTCGATCATCAGGATGGCGTTTTTCTTCACCACGCCAATCAGCAGGAACAGCCCCAGCAGCGAGATCAGGCTGAACTCGCCCCCCGTGACGTACAACGCGAGCAAGGCCCCGACACCGGCTGAAGGCAGTGTCGAAAGAATGGTCAGCGGGTGAATGTAGCTTTCGTACAGGATGCCCAGCACCAGGTACACCAGCACCAGCGCACCGAGGATCATGAACGGCTGGCCTTCCTGGGTCTTGGCAAAGGCATCGGCAGTGCCCCCCAGCTTGGCGATCACTTCCTCAGGCAAGCCCAACTTGGCCACCGCGCGCTCCAGCGCAGCCATGGCCTGATCAGGGCTGTAGCCTTCCGCGACGTCGAAGGCAATGTCTTCGGAGGCGAACTGGCCTTCGTGGCTGACGCGGTCGTTGGCCAGGCTGTTCTCGTAGTGGGCGATGGTGGACAGCGGCACACGGGCGCCGTCGGCGGTGATCACCTGCACTTGCTCCAGGGTACTTGGGTCCCAGGCATATTTCGGGTTGATTTCCAGCACCACCTGGTATTGGTTGAGACTGTCGTAGATGGTAGAGATCTGCCGCTGGCTGTAGGCGTTGTTCAACACCGTGGTAACCATGTCCATGTCGATGCCCAGGCGCTTGGCCTGGTCGCGGTCGACCACCAGGGTCACCTGCTGGGTGCCGGCACCGTCACGCGCATCGATAGCGGTGAGCTCCGGCAGTGCACGCACGGCTGCGACCACTTTCGGGAACCACTCACGCAGCGCTGCCAGGTCGCCACTCTGCAGGGTATACAGGTACTGCGACGAGTTCTGGTCACGGCCACCGCCGCCCAGTTGCAGGTCCTGGTCGGCCATCAGGAACAGGCGCCCGCCAGGCACTTTGGGCATTTCCTTGCGCAGGCGCTCGATCACCTTCTGCGCATCGATCTTGCGCTCGCTGATCGGTTTCAGGCGCACCAGCACCATGGCGTTGTTGGTACCGCTATTGCCACCGATGAAACCTGCAACGCTCTGCACTGCCGGGTCAGCGAGCAAAGCACGGCGGTAAATTTCCATCTTCGGCTGCATCACGGTGAACGACAGCCCGTCGTCACCACGGATGAAGCCCACCAGCTGGCCGGTGTCCTGCTGCGGCATCAACGTCTTGGGCACCACTACATACAGCGCGATGTTGATGCCGATGGTGGCCAACAGGCTGAGCAGGGTCAGGCGCTTGTGGCGCAGGGCCCAGCCCAGGCTGCGGTCGTAGACGTTAACCATGCGCTGGTGCAGTTTGTCGCTCCAGCGTTGCAGGCGTGTCTGCTCGGCCTGATGCGGTTTGAGCCAGCGGGCGCAGAGCATGGGCGTCAGGGTCAGCGATACCACCAGCGACACGATGATCGCCGTCGCCAGGGTGATGGAAAACTCCTGGAACAGGTTGCGCACAATGCCGCCCATGAACAGGATGGAGACGAACACCGCCACCAGCGACACGTTCATCGACAGCAAGGTGAAGCCTACTTCCTTGGCGCCGAGGAAGGCCGCCCTCATCGGCGGCTGGCCGTCCTCGATGTGCCGCGAGATGTTTTCCAGCACCACGATGGCATCGTCCACCACCAGGCCGGTGGCCAGAATCAGCGCCATCAGCGACAGGTTGTTCAGCGAGAAACCGCACAGGTACATGACCGCGAACGTGCCCACCAGCGACACCGGCACGGCCAGGCTGGGGATCAGCGAGGCGCGCAGGCTGCCGAGGAACAGGTACACCACCAGGATCACCAGCACCACCGCAATCAGCAGGGTGTGCTCGGCCTCTTTCAGGGTGGCCTTGATCACGGGCGAGCGGTCCATGGCCACGTTCAGTTGCACGCTGGCTGGCAACAACGACTGCAGGGCCGGCAGCTGTGCCTTGATCTGGTCAACCGTTTCGATGATGTTGGCGCCGGCCTGGCGGTTGACCACCAGCAGCACGGCCGCCTGGTCATTGAAGAAGCCGCTGTTGTAACGGTTCTCGACGCCGTCGGTGATGGTCGCCACGTCGGACAGGCGCAGGATGGTACCGTTTTGCTGGCGGATCACCACCGGCTCGTAGTCCTTGGCCGTTTCCAGCTGGTCGTTGGCGCGCACCTGCCAGTTGCGCTCAGCGTCCTCGACAAAGCCCATGGGGCGACGCTGGTTGGCGTTGGACACCGCCGTGCGCACTTCGTCCAGCGACAGGTTGTACTGGTTGAGCAGTTGCGGCTCGACGGCGATGCGCACCGCCGGCAGCGAGCTGCCGCCGATCTGCACCTCCCCTACCCCCGACACCTGGGCCAGGCTCTGCGCCAGGATGGTGTCGGCCAAGTCGTACAACTGGCCTTTCTGCAGCACATCCGAGGTCAGCGACAACACCATGATCGGCGCCTGGGACGGGTTGATCTTCTTATAGGTGGGCATGCTGCGCATGCCGCTGGGCAGCAGGTTGCGGGTAGCGTTGATCGCCGCCTGCACCTCGCGCGCCGCACCGTCGATGTCCCGGCCCATCTCGAAACCGATGATCACCCGGGTCGAGCCCTGGTTGGAGCTACTGGTCAGCGTGGTGACGCCGGCGATGCTGCCCAGCTTACGCTCCAGTGGCGTGGCCACGGTAGACGCCATGACCTCAGGGCTGGCCCCGGACAGGTTGGCCGACACCACGATCACCGGGAAGTCCATTTCCGGCAGCGGCGCAACTGGCAGCAGCTTGAAGCTGACGCCGCCCAGCAGCATGATCGCCAGGCTCAACAGCATGGTCGCCACCGGGCGACGGATGAAAGGACCGGACAGGTTCATGCCTCGGCCTGCTTCGCGTCAGTGG
Source organism: Pseudomonas sp. NBRC 111133 (assembly GCF_001320605.1). Taxonomy (NCBI): domain Bacteria; kingdom Pseudomonadati; phylum Pseudomonadota; class Gammaproteobacteria; order Pseudomonadales; family Pseudomonadaceae; genus Pseudomonas; species Pseudomonas sp. NBRC 111133. The sequence goes on from NZ_BCBJ01000001.1 coordinate 135,961, forward strand.
CCGGGCGCCAGCGGCGGGCCAGGCGGTCGAAGTAGAGGTAGATGACCGGGGTGGTGAACAGCGTCAGCACCTGGCTGACCAGCAACCCGCCCACCATCACCAGGCCCAGAGGCTGGCGCAGCTCCGCGCCGGAACCGGTGGCGAGCATCAGCGGCACAGCACCGAACAGCGCGGCCAGGGTGGTCATCAGGATCGGCCGGAAGCGCAGCAGCGCCGCCTGGTAGATGGCATCGCGCGGGCTCATGCCTTGGTGGCGCTCGGCCTCCAGGGCGAAGTCGATCATCATGATCGCGTTCTTCTTCACGATACCGATCAGCAGGATGATACCGATGATGGCGATCATGCCCAGGTCGTTGCCGCTGATGAGCAGCGCCAGCAAAGCGCCCACTGCTGCCGACGGCAAGGTCGAGAGGATGGTCACAGGGTGAATGTAGCTTTCGTACAGCACGCCCAGCACGATGTACATCGTCACTACCGCCGCCAGGATCAGCAGCAAGGTGCTCGACAGCGATGCCTGGAAGGCCTGCGCCGCACCCTGGAAGCGGGTTTGCACACCCAACGGCATGCCGATGTCCTTCTGCACCTGCTCGATCACCTGCACGGCTTCACCCAGCGATGCGCCGTGGGCTAGGTTGAACGACAGGGTCACCGCCGGGAACTGGCCGATGTGGGCAATGGCCAACTGGGCCTGGCGCTGCTCGATACGCGCCAGCGCCGACAGGCGCACCTGGCCGCCATCGGTGGCCTTGACGTGAATCGACTCCAGCGCTTGCGGGCCGATAACTGCCGCGTCCTGCGACTGCAGTACCACACGGTACTGGCTGGCCTGGGTGTAGATGGTGGAGATCTGCCGTTGGCCAAAGGCGTCATACAGGGCATTGGTGATCTGCGACACCGTGATGCCCAGGCGGCCGGCCATGTCACGGTCAATCACCAGGTAGACCTGCAAGCCCTTGTCCTGCAGGTCGCTGGCCACGTCGGTCAGTTCGGGGCGTTGCTGCAGCGCCTGTACCAGCTTGCTGCTCCATTGCGCCAACAGGTCGGCGTCGGGCGACGACAGGCTGAACTGGTACTGGGTGCGGCTGACACGGTCTTCGATACTCAGGTCCTGCACCGGCTGCATGAACAGGCGGATGCCCACCACCCGGTCGAGTTGCGGCTGCAGACGGCGGATGACCTCGCTGGCGGTGACATCCCGTTCGCCATGGGGCTTGAGGTTGATCAGCACGCGGCCACTGTTGAGCGTAGCGTTGTCGCCGTCGACACCGATGTAGGACGACAGGCTTTGCACCGCCGGGTCCTGCAGGATCACCTTGCTCAGGGCCTGCTGGCGTTCGCTCATGGCGGCAAACGAGGTGGATTGCGGCGCTTCGGAGATACCCTGGATCACCCCGGTGTCCTGCACCGGGAAGAAGCCCTTGGGCACCACCATGTACAGGAACACAGTCAGCGCCAGGCTGGCCACGGCGACCAGCAGTGTCAACGGCTGGTGCTTCAGCACCCATTGCAGGGCACTGCCATAGTGCTTGATCAGCCAGTCGATCCAGGCACCACTGGCACGGTAGAAGCGCCCCTGCTCTTCTTCCTTGGGCTCGCGCTTGAGCAGCCGGGCGCACATCATCGGCGTCAGGGTCAGCGACACCACCAGGGAAATCAGGATGGCCACCGCCAGGGTAATGGCGAACTCGCGGAACAGCCGGCCGACGACATCGGCCATGAACAGCAGCGGGATCAGTACCGCGATCAGCGAGAAGGTCAGGGAAATCAGGGTGAAGCCGATTTGCCGGGCGCCCTTGAGCGCTGCCTGCATGGGCGTCTCGCCCTCTTCGATATGCCGTGAGATGTTTTCCAGCATCACGATGGCATCATCGACCACAAAGCCCGTGGCGATGGTCAGGGCCATCAGCGTCAGGTTGTTGACCGAGAAGCCGGCCAGGTACATGACGCCGAAGGTGCCGATCAGCGACAAAGGCACGGCAATCGAAGGGATAATGGTGGCACTGAAGCGGCGCAGGAAGAGGAAGGTGACCATCACCACCAGGGCGATGGCGATCAGCAGTTCGTGCTGTACGTCCTTCACCGCAGCGCGGATGGTCTGGGTGCGGTCGGTGAGCACCGACACATCCAGACCGGCCGGCAGGTTGTCGGTGATCGACGGCAACAGTTCCTTGATGCGGTCGACCACTTCGATCACGTTGGCGCCCGGCTGACGCTGGATGTTCAGCAGCACCGCATGGTTTTCGTTGGCCCAGGCGGCCAGGCGCTCGTTCTCCGCGCCGTCGACGATTTCGGCCACGTCTTTCAGGCGCAGCGGCGCACCGTTGTTGTAGGCCAGGATCAGGTTGGCGTATTCCTCCGGGGAACGTAGCTGGTCGTTGGCATCGAGCATCGACACCCGGGTCGGGCCGTCGAAGTTGCCCTTGGGCTGGTTGACGTTGGACGCGCCAATCAGCGTGCGCACGTCATCCAGGTTCAGGCCGTTGGCGGCCAAGGCATCGACGTTGACCTTGATGCGCACTGCCTGGCGCTGGCCGCCGGCAATGCTGACCATGCCCACACCACTGATCTGCGCAAGCTTTTGCGCCACGCGGGTGTCGACCAGGTCGTTGAGCTTGGGCAGCGGCATGGTCTTGCTGGAAATGGCCAGGGTCAACACCGGGGTGTCGGCCGGGTTGACCTTGTTGTACACCGGTGGTGCTGGCAGGTCGCTGGGCAGCAGGTTGCTGGCGGCGTTGATCGCGGCCTGCACCTGTTGCTCGGCAACGTCCATGTTCATGTCGAGGTTGAAGCGCAAGGTCAGCACCGACGCGCCGCCGGAGCTGGTCGAAGCCATTTGCTCAAGGCCAGGCATCTGCCCGAACTGGCGCTCCAGCGGTGCGGTGACTGCACTGGTCATGACCTGCGGGCTGGCGCCGGGGTAAAGGGTCATGACGCGGATGGTCGGGTAATCCACCTGCGGCAAGGCGGAAACCGGCAGCAGCTTGTAGGCGATCAGGCCGGCCAGAACGATGGCCAGCATGCTCAGCGTGGTGGCGACCGGCCGCAGAATGAACAGACGCGAGAAGTTCATGCGCCCGCCTTGCCTGCTGCTTTGCCCGGTTGTGCTTCACCGGTTTGCGCCGAGTCTTTGGCCTCTTGCCCTTGCAGGTGCTGGCCCGGGGTGGTCGGCACTTGTGAGCTGTCTTCGACCACTTCGACCTTGGTGCCTTCGCGCAGGCGGTCGGTACCTTCCAACACCAGCCGGTCACCGGCCTTCAGGCCGTCGAGAATGACGCTGTTCTCGCCATCGCTGGCGCCCACTTTGAGCTTGCGCACGTTAACCGTGTTCTCGGCATTGACCACGTAGGCGAAGCTACCGTCGTTGCCGAACTGGATGGCCGCCGCCGGGGCCATGACCACCTGCCTGAGGGTATCGGCCAGCAAGCGCACGTTGACGAACTGGTTGGGGAACAGGGCCAGGTCCTTGTTCTCGAAGCGGCCTTTGAATTTGAGGGTGCCAGTGGTGGTGTCGATCTGGTTGTCGATACTGCCCAGCACGCCGGTAGATTGCAGTTTGCTGTCATTGCGGTCCCAGGCCTCGACCGGCAGGCTGGCGCCGCTGCGATAGCGCTCCAGCACGGTGTTCAGCTCGGTTTCCGGCAGGGTGAAGGCGACGTTGATCGGCTCGGTCTGGGTGATGACTACCAGTGCGGTGGTGTCGTTGGCCGCCACCAGGTTGCCCAGGTCAAGCTGACGCAGGCCGACTCGGCCGCTGATCGGCGCACGGATCTGGGTGAAGTCGAGGTTCAGGCGGGCATCGTTGACCTGGGCCTGGTTGGTCTTGACCAGCCCCTGGAATTGCGCCACCTGTGCTTCGGCGGTGTCGAGCGTTTGCTTGGCAATGCTGTCTTCGGCGTACAGGCCTTTGTAACGGGCCAGGTCGACCTGGGCGTTCTTCAACTGTGCCTGGTTTTGCGCCAAGGTGCCTTCGGCTTGCTGCAGGGCGATGCGGTACGAGCGCGGGTCGATTTCGGCAAGCAAGTCGCCGGCCTTGACCTGCTGACCTTCCTTGAAGTGGATTTTCACCAGTTCGCCAGCCACGCGGCTGCGTACGTTGACGGTGTTGGTCGCGGTGACCGTGCCCAGGGCCTTGTAGTACAGCGGGAAATCACCCACCCGCACCGGCTCGACGCGCACGGGTACAGCTTCGCTGGAGCCGCCAAAGCCCGGGCGACCGCCCATCATGCCCATGCCCTTGCCGCCGCGCCCGCCGCCACTGGCTTCTTTATGCGCAGGCGTTGCTGCAGGCCACAGCCACCAGGCCAGTGCAGCCACCAGCAGCAGGATCAGCAGGCCGACGAGCCAACGACGGGGGGAACGGGAATTGAACGCTTGCATGGGTTGAACGAACCTTGTTCGGAATGGCGACTTGGGGAGGGTGAACGATAAGCAATGGCATCGTTTAAGCAAAGGCCCTTTACCAGAGGTTTACCTTAGGCTGACGTTGCCAAGACGCGGAATTTTAAATGAAAACGGCCCGGAGAGCGTTCCGGGCCGTTACAGGGTGTTGCCTGGAGCGGTGGCGGGCTGAAAGGTTTCTTTTTCTGTGCCCGCGAAGAGGCCGGTACAGGCAATAAATGCCCGCCCTGCCCCACGCAGTCCTTACTTCAGTACAGCCAGGGCTGCATCGTAGTTCGGCTCGTCAGCAATTTCGCCAACCAGCTCGCTGTGCAGCACCTTGTCGTTCTCGTCCAGCACCACCACGGCGCGGGCAGCCAGGCCGGCCAGCGGGCCGTCGGCGATGGCGACGCCGTAGTTTTCAAGGAACTCGCGGCCACGCAGGGTCGACAGGTTCTTCACGTTGTCCAAGCCTTCAGCACCGCAGAAGCGGGCCTGGGCGAACGGCAGGTCGGCGGAGATGCACAGCACGACAGTGTTGGCGACATCGTTGGCCTGGGCGTTGAACTTGCGCACGGAGGTAGCGCAGGTTGGGGTGTCGACGCTCGGGAAAATGTTCAGCACTTTGCGCTTGCCGGCGAAGTCTTTCAGCGACTTGTCAGCCAGGCCTTCACCGACCAGGGAGAATGCCGGAGCCTGGGCGCCGGCCTGTGGCAGGTTGCCGTTGACCTGAACCGGGCCGCCTTTGAGAGTCACTTGAGCCATGACGAAATCCTTATGCTGGGTTTGAAAAGGACACTGAGTTAAGCATGAAGCCGGCCGGGTGCCTATGGGTCCGGTGAAATTGTTCTATTTCCAGACACTTTTTGTGGACAAAAAAAATACCCGGTTTGCGACAGGCAACCCGGGCATTCTTTATTGCAGGAGGCGAATCAGCCCAGCAGGCCGTACACCACCGAAGTCAACGCAACCAGACCGACCACCACCACGAACACGTTGGAGGCCGCGCCGCTGTACTTGCGCATCGACGGTACACGGTGAATGGCGTACATCGGCATCAGGAACAGCAGCACCGCCAGGATCGGGCCGCCGAGCGACTCGATCATGCCGAGGATGCTCGGGTTGAGGGTGGCAACGATCCAGCACACCACCAGCATCAGCGCAGCGACCACGCGGTCCAGGGTTTTGGCACCCGGGCGCGCGCCGGTCTTGGTGATGATGCCTTTCAGGCCTTCGCTGGCACCGATGTAGTGACCCAGGAACGACTTGGCGATAGCCACGAAGGCGATCAGCGGCGCCGCGAAAGCGATGGTCGGATTGCTGAAGTGGTTGGCCAGGTACGACAGGATCGACAGGTTCTGTGCCTTGGCTTCGGCCAGCTGGGCGCTGCTCAGGGTGAGCACGCAGCTGAACACGAAGAACAGCACCATCACCACCATCAGCAGGTGGGCGCGGCGCAGGATCTGGCCGCTGCGCTCATCGGCGTGCTCGCCGTAACGGCGCTTCTGGTCCACCGCAAAGGCCGAGATGATCGGCGAGTGGTTGAACGAGAACACCATCACCGGAATGGCCAGCCACAGGGTGTGCAGGAACGCCGAGGCCGGCGGCACCTGGGTGGCGCTGTCAAGGATGCCACCGGTCCAGTGCGGCACCAGGTACAGGCCCAGCAGCGCCAGGGCGACGATGAACGGGTACACCAGCAGGCTCATGACCTTGACCGTGGCCTGCTCGCCGCAACGCACGATGGCCAGCAGGCCGAGGATCAGCACGAACGACAGGATGGCCCGCGGTGGCGGCGCCATGTGCAACTGGTGCTCCATGAAGCTGGACACGGTGTTGGTCAGCGCCACGCTATAAATAAGCAGGATGGGGAAAATCGCGAAGAAATACAGCACGGTGATCGAGGCACCGGCGGTGCTGCCGAAATGCTCTTTGACCACCTCGGTGATGTCGCCACCGTTGCGCCCGGAAAGGACGAAACGGGTCAGGCCACGGTGGGCAAAGTACGTCATCGGGAAAGCCAGTATGGCCAGGATCAGCAGCGGCCAGAAACCGCCAAGGCCGGCGTTGATCGGCAGGAACAAGGTTCCGGCGCCAATGGCTGTGCCAAACAGGCCCAGCATCCAGGTAGTGTCGTGACGCGCCCAGCTGCCAAGGGTGGCGGGGGTCGATTCTGCAAAGCGTTGTTCAACGCTTGGGGCCTGCTCATTCATTCCGGGTGAAGCTCCACTCGCAAGACTGCAACAGGCTGAGAATGGCGAAATAGTGCCTTCGCCCAACTCAACCGGAAAAGAGGGGCGCGATTGTGCACGGAAAGGTTGCACTTGCGAAGCCCCTTTCCGAGGGGCGGTTGCACTTGTCTTTACAAGCGGGTTGTGCCGACAGGAAATGCAAGGGGCCGCGCAGGCCCCTTGGTGGTGTTACTTCTGAACAGCAGCGAACGCTTCGGCAACCCGTTGCAGGTTGGCCGGGCGCAGGCCGGACATGCACACGCGGCCGCTGTCGATCAGGTATACGCCAAATTCGTCACGCAGGCGGCGCACTTGCTCCACGCTGAAGCCGGTGTAGCTGAACATGCCACGCTGGCGCAGGAAGAACTGGAAGTCCTGGCCTGGCAGCAGCTTCGCCAGAGCATCGACCAGCGCCTGGCGCATGTCGAGGATACGCTTGCGCATCACTTCGACTTCTTCGGCCCATTGGGCATTGAGGCCGGCATCGCTCAGCACGCCAGCGACCAGCTGGGCGCCGAAGTTGGGCGGGCTGGAATAGTTGCGGCGTACGGTGGCCTTGAGCTGGCCAAGGACGCTCTGGGCAGTGGCGTCGTCGTCGCACACCACCGACAAGCCCCCTACCCGCTCGCCGTACAGCGAGAATATTTTCGAGAACGAGTTGCTGACCAGGCACGGCACACCGGCACGAGCCATTTCGCGGATGGCGTAGGCGTCTTCCACCAGGCCTTCGGCGAAGCCCTGGTAGGCGATGTCGAGGAACGGGATCAGTTGGCGTGCCTTGACCACTTCAACCACTTGTTGCCACTGGTGTTGTTCCAGGTCGGCGCCGGTGGGGTTGTGGCAGCAAGGGTGCAGCAGTACTACGCTGTTGGCCGGCAGGGTCTGCAGGGTGGCCAGCATGCCGTCGAAGTCCACGCCACGGGTGGCCTGGTCGAAGTACGGGTAGGTGTGCACCTTGAAGCCGGCGCCTTCGAAGATGGCGCGGTGGTTGTCCCAGGTCGGGTTGCTGACCCAGACTTCGGACTGCGGGAAATAGCGCTTGAGGAAGTCGGCACCGACTTTCAGGGCGCCGGAACCACCCACGGTCTGCACGGTGGCCACACGGCCGCCGGTCACAGCCGGGTGATCGGCACCGAACAGCAGTGCCTGGATCGCCTGTCGGTAGCTGGCCAGGCCTTCCATTGGCAGGTACAGGGAAGCTTCGTGGTCCTGGCCGGCGATGCGTTTTTCCACCGCATCCACAGCCGCCAGTTGCGGCACCACGCCGGCCTCATCGTAGTACAGGCCGATACTCAGGTTGACCTTGTCGGCGCGCGGGTCGGCCTTGAAGGTTTCCATCAACGAGAGGATCGGGTCGCCGGCATAGGCATCGACATGTTTGAACACAGCGTGCAGCTCCTTGGATCAGGACAGTACGAAAAGTCAGCGTTGAGCATACCCGGAGTGCGGGTTCAGGAACATCCACTATTGTGCAAGGTTGTCTATGCAACATTGCATGGCTGGAAATTTGTGCTGGATTCTTCGCGGGCAAGCCCGCGAAGAGACCGGGTTAGCCCAGCAACTCCTTCAGGCCGAGCAACTCCTGCTCGGTCACCGCCACCCCCTCCTCCTCGGCCACCTCTCGCTCGCGGTATCGCCGCTCACCCGGCATGCGGGTCAGGCCCACCGACTGCATCTGTTCCACCAATTCGCGGCTGCGCTGGGCAAACCGCTCGCCCTCGGCCTTGTGCGGGTCGATGACGATGATCAGCTGCCCCGTCCATGGCGTTTTCGCCCCGGGGTGCCCGGACCAGTCGAACTCCCAGGAAAAATGCCCGCCCGTCAGCGCCGCCGCCAGCAACTCGACCATCATCGACAGCGCCGAGCCCTTGTGCCCACCAAACGGTAGCAAGGCCCCACCCTCCAGAATCGCCAGCGGGTCGGTGGTCGGCTCGCCGTTGGCATCCACACCCATGCCTTCCGGTAGTTGCTGGCCGGCACGCGCAGCAATCTGCACGTCACCGTGGGCCATGGCGCTGGTGGCCATGTCGAAGACGATCGGGTCATGTTCGGCGCAAGGCGCAGCAAACGCAATGGGGTTGGTGCCGAACAGAGGCTTGCGGGCCCCATGCGGCACCACGCAGGTCATGCTGTTGACCACGCTCAGGGCCACCAGGCCCTCTTCGGCGAACGGCTCTACATCCGGCCACAGTGCCGCGAAGTGGTGCGAGTTGTGGATCGCCAGTACGGCAATGCCGGCATTGCGGGCCTTGGCCACCAACAATTCACGGGCAGCAGCCAGCGCGGGCTGGGCGAAACCACCAGCGGCATCGACACTGACATAGCCGGCAGCCACATCACTGACCTTCGGTGTGGCCTGCCCGTCGACCCAGCCACTGGCCAGGGTCGAAACATACCCAGGCATGCGGAATACCCCATGGCTATGCGCGCCATCACGCTGGGCACTGGCGCAGTTGTGAGCCAGCACCCCGGCCACGCGCTCGCTGCAGCCATGGCGCTGGAAAATAGCCTGCAACAGGCCCTGCAGTTCGGTAAAGGGCACACGCACGACGGTGCCGTTGGAAGGTGCGGACATCTGAAGCTCCTTGTTGGTATTGGAATGGCTACAGCGTTGCAACGACAAAAACTTTCCTGCAAGTGACAGCAATCTGTCAAATGTTGACTTGATGACAGAAAACATTCATTTTCTTTCCCAAGCCTTACCCCTGGAGCCACAGCATGAGCCAACCGATCAAGCAACGCCTGGAAAACAGCCTCGAAGGGGCCGCTGCCTCGGGCCGCAAGATCGCCACCTACATGCTTGCCAACCTGCACGAACTGCCGTTCCAGACTTCGGCCAGCATCGCCGTCAAGCTGGGCGTCAGCGAATCCAGCGTCGGGCGCTTCTGCCGCTCACTGGGTTATGCCCACCTCAAGGCGCTTAAGCAAGACCTGCAGAACGACCTGGGCGACGGCCCCTGGCTGGTGGGTGACCGCTTGCAAGATTACCGCCAGAACCAGGACGCCAGCGACAACGCCGGCAGCCTGGAGCTGGAGATCGCCGCCCTGGTGCGCGTGCACGAGTACCGTCAAAGCCCGGCCTGGCACAGCGTGGCGCAACGCCTGGCCAGCAAGCCACGGGTGTTCATCGCCGGCTTCCAGACCGAGCGCGGCGTGGCCATGTGCATGAGCCACTTGCTGCAATACCTGCGCGATGGCGTGCAACTGGTCGATATCAGCGCCGGGCACTTCGGCGACGTGTTGCTGGGCCGCGCCGAAGACAGCGCCCTGGTGGTGTTCGAAGCGCGCCGTTATTCCCGCCACGCCCTATTGCTGTGCCAGAAGGCACGCCAGGCGGGCATCGCGGTCACCCTGGTGACCGACACCTTCTGTGACTGGGCCGATGCCAACGCCGACGAGGTGTTCCGCATCCCCACCGAGTTCAATCTGTTCTGGGAATCCACCTCGACGATGCTGTCGTGGGTTCACCTGATGGTCAACGAGGTCTGCAAGAAACTCGGGCCTGATGTTGAAAAACGCTTGGAAGCGACTGCCGCTCTACATAACGAGTTCGTCGGCTACACCTCGTGGTCGGCGGGCAAACAACAATAGCAAGAGTGCAATGAGGTGCGAGATGAACAAGACCATGGCCTTGGTGGGTGCGTGTGCCCTGCTGCTGACGGGTACCGCCAGTGCCGAAACCCTGCGTTTTGCCACCGAGGGCGCCTACCCGCCCTTCAACTATGTCGATGCCGATAACAAACTGCACGGCTTCGACATCGACATCACCCACGCCCTGTGCGAACAGATGAAAGTCGAGTGCACGCTGGTGGCCCAGGACTGGGAAGGCATCATCCCCGCCCTGATGGCCCGCAAGTACGACGCTATTGTCGCCTCGATGATCGACACCGAAGAACGTCGTAAGAAAATCGCCTTCACCGACCATTACTACCGCACCCCGCTGACCGTCGCCGTCGCCAAGGACAGCAAGATCGACAGCGCCCAGACTGACTTCGTCGGCTACACCGTCGGCGCCCAGTCCTCGTCCACCCAGGCTATCTACGCCGAAGACGTGTATGGCAAGGCCGGTGCCGACGTGAAGCTGTACCCGACCATGGACGAAGCCAACGCCGACCTGGCCGCCGGGCGCCTGGACGGGGTGATTGCCGACAAATTCCCGCTGCACGAGTGGATGACCAAGAACGGTGGGGATTGCTGCAAGATCCTCGGCGACGTGGCAAACACCAAAGCCGATGCTGCCATTGCCGTGCGCAAGGACGACGAGGCCCTGCGCCAGCGCCTGAACGTTGCACTGCAACAGATCGTGGCCAACGGCACCTATCAGAAGATCGCCAGCAAGTACTTCGCTTTCGATATCTACAACTGACCTTCAAGCCCGCATTGCCTGACCGGGCCCTATCGCCAGCCAGCTCCCACAGGTTGCTCACTGACCTGAAGAACAGAGGTGTACCTGTGGGAGCCGGCTTGCCGGCGATGAGGCCGGTGAGGTCAACACAAGGTGTTTGTCATGCTCGATCAATTGTCCTTGCTGTCCTTCGCCAGTGGAGGCTGGGGCCAGGCGCTGCTGGCCGGCGCGCTGGTTACGGTTTCCCTCGCCCTGGCCTGCCTGCCCATCGGCCTGCCGCTGGGCCTGCTAGTTGCCCTGGCCGCACGCTCGCGCAAACGCCTGCCACGGGCCTGGGCCACCACGTTCTCTACCGTGTTCCGCGGCCTGCCAGAGCTGCTGACGTTGCTGATCATTTATTACGGCTGCCAGATTGCCGCGCAGAAGATCCTTGCCGCCATGGGCTACGAGGGTGAGTTCCTGATCAACACCTTCCTTGCCGCGATGATTGCCTTCAGCCTGGTGTTCGCCGCGTTCTCCAGCGAGATCTGGCTCGCAGCCTTCAAGACCCTGCCCAAAGGCCAGCTGGAGGCCTGCTCGGCACTGGGCCTGAGCAAGCGCACCGGCTTCTTCAAGGTGCTGCTGCCGCAACTGACCCGCATCGCCCTGCCCGGCTTGTCGAACAACTGGCTGTCGCTGCTCAAGGACACCTCGCTGGTGTCGACCATTTCGCTGGTCGACCTGATGCGCCAGACCAACCTTGCGGTCAGCGTGACCAAGGAGCCCATGTTCTTCTACGGCGTCGCCTGCCTAGGTTACCTGCTGTTCGCGGCACTTTCCGGGCGCGTGTTCGCCTACATCGAACGGCGCAGCAACCGCCACCTGCAAGGAGCACGCGCATGAGCTTCGAACAACTGCTGGCACTGGTGCTCGACCCCGACCTGCTGGAGCGCTACGGCCCGCGCTTTCTTGATGGCCTGCTGGTGACCGCCAAGCTGGTGGGCATTTCCTTCAGCCTGGGCGCCGTACTCGGCCTGTTGCTGGCCCTGGCACGTATGTCGCGCAGCCTGGTACTGCAGCGCATGGCCGCCAGTTACGTGTACTTCTTCCGTGGCTCGCCGCTGCTGGCCCAACTGTTCCTGCTGTATTACGGCCTGGGCTCGCTCAAAGGCTTCTGGCAGGACGTGGGTCTGTGGTGGTTCTTCCGCGAGGCGTGGTTCTGCACCTTGCTGGCATTCACCCTGAATACCGCCGCCTACCAGGCCGAGATCTTCCGCGGCAGCCTGATGGCCGTGGCCCCCGGCCAGCATGAGGCAGCCCGGGCGCTGAACCTGAAACGCTCGACCACCTTCTTCAAGGTGATCCTGCCGCAGTCGCTGCTGGTGGCCATCGGCCCGCTGGGCAACGAACTGATCCTGATGATCAAGGCCAGCGCGATTGCCTCGCTGGTGACCATCTATGACCTGATGGGCGTGACCAAACTGGCCTTCTCGCGCAGTTTCGACTTCCAGATCTACCTGTGGGCCGCTGTGCTCTACCTGGTGATCGTCGAACTGGTGCGGCGCCTGCTGAAACACCTGGAAGCCCGCCTGGGCCGCCACCTGAACTGACCGAAGGATACGTTCCATGCATTGCCAGACCCTTGTCCTCGGCGCCGGCATCGTCGGCGTCAGCACCGCGCTGCACCTGCAGGCCCGCGGGCGCCAGGTGATCCTGATCGACCGCGACGAACCGGGCAGCGGCACCAGCCACGGCAACGCCGGGCTGATTGAGCGCTCCAGCGTCATCCCCTATGCTTTTCCCCGGCAACTAGGCGCATTGCTGCGCTACGGCCTGAACCGCCAGCCCGATGTGCGCTACAGCCTGGCGCACCTGCCCAAGGCCGCGCCGTGGCTGTGGCGCTACTGGCGTCAGTCAGCCCCTGGTCGGCTGGCCGGTGCCGCCGCTGACATGCTGCCGCTGGTGCAGCGCTGCGTCGAAGAACACGACGTGCTCATCGCTGCTGCCGGCCTTGAAGGGCTGGTGCAGGCCAAAGGCTGGATCGAAGTGTTCCGCGACCCGGCCCTGTTCGAGCAGGCCAAGGCCGACGCCAAGGGCCTGAGCCGCTATGGCCTGCAATTTGAAATCCTTGAATGCGGGCAACTGCAGGCCCGCGAGCACCAGCTGGACGCCACCGTGGTCGGCGGCATTCACTGGCTCGACCCGAAGACCGTGAACAACCCCGGCGCCCTCACCCGTGGCTACGCGACGCTGTTCCAGCAACGCGGCGGGCAGTTCCTGCATGGTGATGCACGCAGCCTGCGCCAGGCCAACGGCCAATGGCGGGTCGAGAGCCGCCGCGGCCCGATTACCGCCGACGAAGTGGTGGCCTGCCTCGGCCCACAGTCGGCCGACCTGTTCAGCGGCCTGGGCTACCAGATCCCGCTGGCGATCAAGCGCGGTTACCACATGCACTACAGCACCCGTGACGGCGCGCAACTGGAGCATTCCATTTGCGATACCCAAGGCGGCTACGTGCTTGCACCAATGGCGCGCGGCGTGCGCCTGACCACCGGCATCGAGTTCGACGCAGCCAGCGCGCCCGGCAACCAGATCCAGCTGGGCCGCTGCGAGGCCCTGGCGCGCAAGCTGTTCCCGGCCTTGGGCGAACGCCTCGATGACACGCCGTGGCTGGGCCGTCGCCCGTGCCTGCCCGACATGCGCCCGGTGATCGGCCCGGCACCGCACCACCCCGGGCTTTGGTTCAACTTCGGCCACGCCCACCACGGCCTCACCCTGGGCCCGGTCAGCGGTCGACTGGTGGCCGAGCTGATCACCGGCGAACACCCCTTCACCGACCCCGCGCCCTACAGCGCGACCCGTTTCGACTGAACCCACGCGGGAGAAAAACAACATGACCGCACCACTGAGCCTTGCCAGCCTTGCCCCCGAGCCCGACCCACGCCAGGTGCTGATCCGCATCGAAGGCCTGAACAAGCACTACGGTGCGTACCACGTGCTGCACGACATCGACCTGCAGGTGCGCGAAGGCGAACGCATCGTGCTGTGCGGGCCGTCCGGCTCGGGCAAATCGACGCTGATCCGCTGCATCAACCGCCTGGAGGTGGCCCAGCAGGGCAGCATCAAGGTCGACGGCATCGACCTCGCCGCCACCACCCGTGAAGCGGCGCAGGTGCGCAGCGATATCGGCATGGTGTTCCAGCATTTCAACCTGTTCCCGCACATGAGCGTACTGGACAACTGCCTGCTGGCCCCTACCAGCGTGCGCGGGCTGTCGCGCAAGGACGCCGAGGAACGGGCGCGCATGTACCTGAAGAAGGTGGGTATCGAAAGCCACGCGCACAAGTACCCCAGCCAATTGTCCGGTGGGCAGCAGCAGCGCGTGGCAATCGCCCGGGCGCTGTGCATGAAGCCGAGGATCATGCTGTTTGACGAGCCAACCTCCGCACTGGATCCGGAAATGGTCGCCGAAGTGCTGGATGTGCTGGTGCAACTGGCCGGCACCGGCATGACCATGCTGTGCGTCACTCATGAAATGGGCTTTGCCCGGCAAGTGGCCGAGCGGGTGCTGTTCCTTGAGGGTGGGCATATCATCGAGGACAGCCCGCCGCAGGTGTTCTTCAACCAGCCGCGCACCGACCGGGCCAAGGCGTTTCTGGCGCAGATACTGCACTGAAATCTGCTCTGGCCTCTTCGCGGGCGTGCCTGCGAAGAGGCCGGCACAAGCAACACTTTATTGCACCGCTGCAAAGACCCGACTGCATCGTTAAATATTATTGACCGACACCCCCGCCAAACCCACGCCGCTCCAGGCCCGCATCGGTTTCAGCCCCCAAAAACCGGTGCATTCCCCGCGTTAAAGCCCTCTTTAGTCGTTTGACATATCGAACGGCTCTGGCAAGCTATCTACATGCCCCGACCGGAATCGTCGCCTCTGACGAGCCGGCAGTGCTCGGGGCTACAGGCTGCACCCAAGGCTTCGCGCCGTGCACCTGCACAACAACGACAGGCTGAACCTGTCCCAAGGTGACATATGTCCAACAGCAACATTGGCAACAAGCAACCTTCCCTGCGCAAACCCGTCGTCCTGATGACCATGGGCAGCCAAGAGCGCAAAGGCCATGACTATCAGGTCATGACCCACAAATACATCACGCCGCTGGTCGAGTTCTCTGATTGCGTTCCGGTGCTGGTGCCCACCTGCTGCGGCACTGAAGACCTCGAGACCTACCTGGACATGGCCGACGGCGTGTACCTGACCGGCGCTGGCAGCAACATCGACCCGGCCCTGTACGGCCAGGAAAACCAGACCCCAGGCAAAGGCCAGGACCAGAACCGCGACCTGTTCGACATCCCGCTGGTCAAGGCGGCGATCAAGCGTGGCCTGCCAATCTTCGGCATCTGCCGTGGCATGCAGGAAATCAACGTGGCCCTGGGCGGCGACATCTACCAGAAGGTGTACGCCGAGCCGGGCTTCAACGACCACCGGGAAAACCCGCAAGACCCGGTTGAAGTGCAATACGCTCAGGTTCATGGCGTGAAAATCCAGCCAGGCAGCTGGCTGCAAGACACCCTGGGTACCGACGAGATTCGCGTCAACTCGTTGCATGGCCAAGGCCTGCGCAAGCTTGGCGCCGGCATCGAAGCCATCGCCCACGCCGAAGATGGCCTGGTCGAGGCCATTCACGCCCCGAGCATTTCGCCGTTCCTGTTCGCCGTGCAATGGCACCCGGAGTGGCAAGCGGCGAAAAACCCTGATTCGATCAAGATCTTCCAAGCATTCGGCGATGCTTGCCGTGCCCAGGTACGCAAGGCGCAGATCAAGCGCCAGCACGCTGCCTGACCTACCGTTTCCTCTGCTTTGATCGCGGGGCGGCGCAAGGCCGCCCCCGTTTCCCCGGTCACCCTCTGCTGGTCCCAGAACACTTCCCGTGGATGCGGGCGGCGGGCTTGTGCCTGTCTCCGCGATCGTTTTTCCCCTCCCTCTCAAGAGATACGATGACTGATTGCAGGTAGGCTGCCATCGGTACCTCCTGCGCCTTCAGTTGTTACTTGTACCGGCCTCTTCGCGGGCAAGCCCGCTCCCACAGGGGGCTGCGCTGGTTTCAAAGGTGGTGCTGCACCTGTGGATGCGGGCTTGTCCCGTGAACAGGTCAGGACAGGCAATAACCCTTCTTCCCTGCCCCACTGCAAAAAAACCTCGCAAAGGGACTAGTCACCGCACAAGTTGTACGATAACTTACCTCCAGCGCAGAATAACACCCTTCACCCAAGCGCCACAGGATGCCTACAACAATGACTCCACAAGAACTGAAATCCATCCTCTCCCACGGCCTGCTGTCTTTCCCGGTCACCGACTTCAACGCCCAGGGCGATTTCAACCAGGCTGGCTACATCAAACGCCTGGAATGGCTGGCCCCGTATGGCGCCAGTGCCCTGTTCGCCGCTGGCGGCACCGGTGAGTTCTTCTCCCTGGCGGCCAGCGAATACAGCCAGGTGATCAAGACCGCCGTCGACACCTGTGCCACTTCGGTACCGATCCTCGCCGGCGTGGGTGGCTCCACCCGCCAGGCCATCGAATACGCCCAGGAAGCCGAGCGCCTGGGTGCCAAGGGCCTGCTGCTGCTGCCTCACTACCTGACCGAAGCCAGCCAGGACGGCGTTGCCGCCCACGTTGAAGCGGTGTGCAAATCGGTAAAAATCGGTGTGGTGGTGTACAACCGCAACGTCTGCCGCCTGAACGCCGACCTGCTGGAAAAACTGGCCGAGCGCTGCCCGAACCTGATCGGTTACAAAGACGGCCTGGGTGATATCGAGCTGATGGTGTCGATCCGTCGCCGCCTGGGCGACCGCTTCAGCTACCTGGGTGGCCTGCCGACCGCCGAAGTGTATGCTGCTGCCTACAAGGCCCTGGGCGTACCGGTGTACTCCTCCGCCGTGTTCAACTTCGTGCCGAAGACCGCCATGGACTTCTACAACGCCATCGCCCGTGACGACCACGCCGCCGTGGCCAAGCTGATCGACGATTTCTTCCTGCCGTACCTGGACATCCGCAACCGCAAAGCCGGCTACGCCGTCAGCATCGTCAAGGCCGGCGCCAAAATTGCCGGTTACGACGCAGGCCCGGTGCGCACGCCGCTGACCGACCTGACTGCCGAAGAGTACGAAATGCTCGCTGCCCTGATGGACAAGATGGGTCCGCAATAAGCGAACCCCTGCGGCCTGCCTTTGCCGCACCCGGAGTGGGAAGCCCCACTCCGGTTACAATTCGTGAGCCCGCACAAAAATAACTAGTGGGAGTATTACCAGCATGCAAGCGACGAAGAAGACGCATGTGCGCTACCTGATCCTGTTCATGCTGTTTCTGGTGACCACGATCAACTATGCCGACCGCGCCACCATTGCAATCGCAGGCTCCAGCCTGCAGAAAGACCTCGGCATTGACGCCGTAACCCTCGGTTATATCTTCTCCGCCTTCGGATGGGCTTACGTGGCTGGCCAGATTCCTGGTGGCTGGCTGCTCGATCGTTTCGGTTCCAAGAACGTCTACGCCTTCAGCATCTTCACCTGGTCGCTGTTCACCCTGCTGCAGGGTTTTGTCGGTGGCCTGCCAGTTGCCTGGGCCGTAGTGACCCTCTTCACCCTGCGCTTCCTGGTAGGTTTCGCCGAAGCCCCATCGTTCCCGGGTAACGCGCGCATCGTCGCCGCTTGGTTCCCCACACAGGAACGGGGCACGGCTTCGGCCATCTTCAACTCGGCACAGTACTTCGCCACCGCGCTGTTCGCTCCGATCATGGGCTGGATCGTGTTCAGCTTTGGCTGGAAGCATGTGTTCGTGGTCATGGGCGCACTGGGGATCGTGTTCTCCATGGTGTGGCTGAAGACCATCCACAACCCGCGCCAACACCCCCGCATCAGCCAAAGCGAGCTTGAGCACATCGAGCAGAACGGCGGCCTGGTGGACATGGACCAGAAGCGCGGCAACGACGGCCCGAAATGGGGCTACATCAAGCAACTGCTGACCAGCCGCATGCTGCTGGGCGTGTACCTGGGCCAATACTGCATCAACGCCATCACCTATTTCTTCCTCACCTGGTTCCCGGTGTACCTGGTGCAGGAGCGCGGCATGACCATCCTCAAGGCCGGCTTCATCGCCTCGCTGCCGGCGGTTTGCGGCTTCATTGGTGGCGTGCTGGGTGGCGTAATCTCGGACTGGCTGCTGCGCCGGGGCAACTCGCTGACCTTTTCGCGCAAACTGCCGATCGTCTGTGGCCTGTTGCTGTCGACCACCATGGTGTTCTGCAACTACGTCGACGCCGAATGGATGGTGGTCGGTTTCATGACCCTGGCGTTCTTTGGCAAAGGCATCGGCGCGCTGGGCTGGGCAGTGGTGGCAGACACCTCGCCCAAGCAGATCGCCGGGCTGTCTGGCGGCCTGTTCAACACCTTCGGCAACATCGCCTCGATCACCACCCCTATCGTGATCGGCTACATCATCAGCGCCACCGGCTCGTTCAAGTGGGCGCTGGTATATGTAGGTGCCAACGCCCTGGTGGCCGTGTTCAGCTACCTGGTGATCGTCGGCCCGATCAAGCGTATCGAGCTGCGCGACGATGCCCCAAAGCCACAGGCTGAGCCTGCCGCCAACGGCGAACTGGCCAGCTCGCGCCACTGAGTGAACACGCCCGCGCCGGGTTACCCGGTGCGGGCGGATGTACAAAAAGCCTGAGAACCTGACAAGTAGGGCCCAAACATGCAGTTGATCGAACATTCCGACTCGCCCCGCTACGTCCGCCTGCACGACGACGATAATGTCGTGGTGGTTGTAAACGACGGCGGCCTGGGCGAAGGCGCCCGCTTCGCCGACGGCCTGACCCTGATCGAAGGCGTGCCGCAGAGCCACAAGGTGGCCACCGTGGCCATCAACAAGGGCGAACCCGTGCGCCGCTATGGGCAAATCATCGGCTACGCGCTGGAAGACCTGCGCCAGGGCAGCTGGGTGCAGGAAAGCCAGCTGGCCATGCCGGCCGCACCAGAGCTGGACAGCCTGCCGCGCTGTGACGCTGTCCCACAGCCTTTGCCCCCCCTTGAGGGCTTCACCTTCGAAGGCTACCGCAACGCAGACGGCACCGTCGGTACCCGCAACATCCTCGGCATCACCACCACCGTGCAATGCGTAACCGGCGTGCTGGAGCATGCGGTCAAGCGCATTCGCAGCGAACTGCTGCCCAAATACCCCAACGTCGACGACGTGGTGGCCATCACCCACAGCTACGGCTGCGGCGTGGCCATCAACGCACGCGACGCCTACATCCCGATCCGCACCGTGCGCAACCTGGCGCGCAACCCCAACCTGGGTGGCGAGGCGCTGGTCATCAGCCTGGGTTGCGAAAAACTGCAGGCCGGCCAGGTGATGCACGACAACGACCCGTCGGTAGACCTCAGCGACCCGTGGCTGTACCGCCTGCAGGACGCCAGCCTGGGCTTTGTGGAAATGATCGAACAGATCATGGAATTGGCCGAAACCCGGCTGAAGAAACTCGACCAGCGCCGACGCGAAACCGTACCCGCCCGCGAGCTGATCCTTGGCATGCAGTGCGGCGGCAGCGACGCCTTTTCGGGCATTACCGCCAACCCGGCACTGGGCTACGCGTCCGACCTGCTGGTACGCGCCGGCGCCACCGTGCTGTTCTCGGAAGTGACCGAGGTGCGCGACGCCATCTACATGCTGACCTCTCGTGCCGAAAACCAGGACGTCGCCGAAGCCCTGGTACGCGAGATGGACTGGTACGACCGCTACTTGCAGCAAGGCGCTGCCGACCGCAGTGCCAACACCACGCCGGGCAACAAGAAAGGTGGCCTGTCCAATATCGTCGAGAAGTCGCTGGGTTCGATCGTCAAGTCCGGCAGCGGCGCCATCCAGGGCGTGCTTGGCCCTGGCGAGCGGGTAAACCGCAAAGGCCTGATCTTCTGCGCCACCCCGGCCAGCGACTTCGTGTGCGGCACCCTGCAACTGGCCGCCGGCATGAACCTGCACGTATTCACTACCGGCCGCGGCACCCCGTATGGCCTGGCCATGGCACCGGTGGTCAAGGTATGCACCCGCAGCGAACTGGCGCAGCGCTGGCCCGACCTGATCGACATCGACGCCGGGCGCATCGCCACAGGCCGTTCGACCATCGAAGAGCTGGGTTGGGAGCTGTTCCATTACTACCTGGACGTGGCCAGCGGCCGCAAGCAGACCTGGGCCGAACAGCACCGGTTGCACAACGACATCACCCTGTTCAACCCGGCACCGATTACCTGATGCCGAGGGCTCACTTGATCGTAGAACGCACCTCCTTCCCTGTGGGAGCGGGCATGCCCGCGAACACCGGCAAAGCCGGTGCCATGCACCAAGTTGCCCGCTCCCACAGGTCATGTGACAACCCGCCAGATTTACTCTCAACCTACAGGAGCACTCCATGCCTGAAATCCTCGGCCACAACTTCATCGCCGGCCAGCGTAGCGCCGTCAGCCAACAGCGCCTGCAGAGCCTGGACGCCAGCACTGGCGAGGCCCTGCCCTACAGCTTTGCCCAGGCCACTGAAACCGAAGTGGACCAGGCCGCCAAAGCCGCCGCCGCTGCCTTCGCCGAATTCCGCCAACTGGCCCCGGCGCGGCGCGCCGAATTCCTTGAAGCCATTGCTGCGGAACTGGACGAACTGGACGACGCTTTCGTCGCCATCGTCTGCCGCGAAACCGCCCTGCCCGCCGCCCGCATTCAAGGCGAGCGTGGCCGCACCAGTGGCCAGATGCGCCTGTTCGCACAGGTGCTGCGCCGGGGTGACTTCCTCGGTGCCCGTATCGACCTGGCCCTGCCCGAGCGCCAGCCGCTACCGCGCGTAGACCTGCGCCAGATGCGCATAGGCGTTGGCCCGGTCGCCGTGTTCGGCGCCAGCAACTTCCCGCTGGCCTTCTCCACCGCCGGTGGCGACACCGCCGCCGCCCTGGCTGCCGGTTGCCCGGTGGTGTTCAAGGCACACAGCGGCCACATGGCCACCGCCGACCTGGTCGGCTGTGCCATCGTGCGCGCCGCCGAACGTACCGGCATGCCCAAGGGTGTGTTCAACATGGTATTCGGTGGCGGCGTGGGCGAGTGGCTGGTCAAACACCCGGCCATCCAAGCTGTCGGCTTCACCGGTTCGCTCAAAGGTGGCGACGCCCTGTGCCGCATGGCTGCCGAGCGCCCGCAACCCATACCGGTGTTCGCCGAGATGTCCAGCATCAACCCGGTGATCGTCCTTCCGGGCGCCCTCGCCAAACGTGGCGAGGCCATCGCCCGAGAACTGGCCGGCTCCGTGTGCATGGGCGCCGGCCAGTTCTGCACCAACCCGGGCATGGTCATCGGTTTGCAATCGACTCGGTTCAGCCAGCTGCTGGCAGACCTTGGCCAGCACCTGAACGCCCAGGCCGGCCAAACCATGCTCAACGCTGGCGGCCTGCGCAGCTACGTCGGCGGCCTGGAACACCTGCACGCCCACGCGGGTATCCAGCACCTGGCTGGCCAGCCACAGGAAGGCAGCCAGGCCCGCGCCCAGCTGTTCAAGGCCGACACCAGCCTGCTGGTGAATGCCGACCCGCTGCTGCAGGAAGAAGTGTTCGGCCCAACCACCGTAGCGGTCGAAGTGCAGGACAACGACCAGCTGCGCGCCGCCCTGCTCGGCCTGCGCGGCCAGCTGACCGCAACGCTGATCGGCGAGCAGGAGGACTTCGAGGCCTTTGCCTGGCTGGTGCCGCTGCTGGAGGAGAAGGTCGGACGCATTCTGGTCAACGGTTACCCGACCGGTGTCGAAGTGTGTGATGCGATGGTCCACGGCGGGCCCTACCCGGCCACTTCGGATGCGCGCGGCACGTCGGTAGGTACCTTGGCCATCGACCGCTTCCTGCGACCGGTGTGCTACCAGAACTACCCGCAGGCGCTACTGCCTGAAGCCCTGCGCGACGGCAACCCATTGGGTCTGCGCCGCCTGGTAAATGGTCAGTGGCGTGACGGGGCGATCTGAGTGATTGCCTGATGCAAGAAAGCCCCGCGCATGGCGGGGCTTTCTTTTGGCAGTGTCCGCAGGCAAGGGAAACGTCAGGCCCCTTGCGCCTCAGCCTGTTCATGCACCTGACGCAAACGCTCCCGGCTATTGCTCAGGTGCATGCGCATGGCCATCTTCGCCCCTTCGCTGTCACGCCGGGCAATGGCTTCGTAGATCGCTTCGTGCTCATGCATCAACCGGCTCATGTAATGCGCCTGGTCATCATGGGCCAATCGCGCCGAATTCAGCCGGGTACGCGGGATGATGCTGGTACCCAGGTGGTTGATGATGTCGGCGAAGTAATGGTTGCCGCTGGCCTGTGCAATGCGCAGATGAAACTGGAAGTCTGCCGACACGGCATCGTTGGCATGGGCCGCCCCGTCGTTGAGTTCGTCCAGCGCCGCGCGCATGCCTGCAAGCTCTTCATCGCTGCGCCGCTGTGCCGCCAGGCCTGCCGACTCGATCTCAAGGGCAATGCGCAATTCCAGCACTGCCAGCACTTCACGCAGGGTGACCACGGTGGCCGGGTCGATGCGAAAGCCCCCTGTGGCCGGCGCGTCCAGCACGAAGGTGCCGATGCCATGACGGGTCTCGACCTGCCCGGCGGCCTGTAGCCGCGAGATCGCCTCACGCACCACGGTGCGGCTGACGCCCTCCTCAGCCATGATCTGCGATTCGGTCGGAAGCTTGTCGCCACGCTTGAGCTGGCCACTGCGAATGCGCTCGGTCAACACCGTGACCAGTTCCTGGGCCAGACTACGCGGCTTGCGCCGGGTCCTTGCCTGTACCTGCTGCTCTGTCATTGCCCTGTGTTTCACCTTGAAAGACAGCGCTCATCATAGCGCATGCAGTTGTACGATCACATACACCCGGTGCGGTATTTATTGCGCATCCCTGTCGCCCCACCTCGGGAAAAGCTGGCCCAAAGCCAGTGCAAGCCTGTACTGTGCGCCTTTGCGCTCACTCATCCATGGAAGGAAGACCCGGCATGAAAGTCCACGACCGCCTGCTGCTCGCCAGCGGCCTGCTGATCCCCCTCTGGCTGCTGGCCGGTGTATGGCTCACTGCCCAGGCCTACCCCGGCTACGACCACCTGCAACAGGCCATGAGCCAACTCGGCGCCGTTGGCTCGCCAACCCATAGCTGGTCGCCACGGGTCAACAACTTCCCCTTGGTCGTACTGTTCGCACTGTTTGCCTGGGGCCTGGCGCGGCGCTGGCGTCACTCCAGACTTGCACTGCTGAGTGCGGGCCTGGTGTTGCTACACGGTGTCGGCAGCCTGGGCACCGGCTGGTTCCCCTGCGACCAAGGGTGCGCTCCGGCGCAGCCGTCTACCTCTCAGCAACTGCATAACCTGTCTGGCCTGCTGATGTTCCTCTCATTGACCCTGGCCAGCGCCTTGTGGGCCTGGCTGGGCAATCGCATTGCAGGCTCACCGGCTCTGTCGTTGTTCTCCCTGGCCTGCGTGGTACTCGCGATCGTTACCGTCGCCCTGATGGGCCAGGCGGTAGAAAGCGGCCAGTTGTTCGGCCTGTACCAACGCCTGAACTATGGCGTGTCGGTGATCTGGGTCGCCGGCCTGGCCTGGGCCAGCCTGCGCAAGCCTGCCACCAACCCGCTGCGCATGGCGGTGATCTGACGGCAAACTGCTGGCCCCCGGTCTTGAAAAGGGAAGGCAAACTTCCTTCCTCTTCATATGCTTAGGACAGCAACATGCGAGTACTTCTAGCATCGTTGGCCGGTTGCCTGCTGGCCACGCTCGCTTTCGGCGCCCAAGCCCGGGCGCCAAGCCAGAACGATCGCCACACCTGCACCTGGGGGGCGCAGATAGCCGCCGAAGCCCAACAGGCCAAGCTTTCCGGGGTAACGCTCTATGCCACGCGAAAGAAGCTGCAGGTACGCAAATTCCCCAAACCGTGGATGCGCATGACCGCCTTCGGTATCACCGAACAGACCTACAACAGCCGCTCGCGGCTAAAGCCGTCGGCAATCAGGCAGACTTACTATGAACAATGCGTTCAGCATGCTGTGGCAAGAAGATAATTTGTTATTTATCAAATGTTTATGTGACAAACCTTAGAATAAGTCTTGAATAACGATAGCCCGCATCACGGCCGTCAAGGGGCTCCGGCCTTGAAGCCTGATAAAGCCATTCACCCCATGGATGAACTGCGCAAGATCGACCTCAACCTGCTGCTGGCTTTTCACGCGCTGCTCAGCGAGAAACATGTGACCCGCGCCGCCCTGCGCCTGCACCGCAGCCAACCGGGGGGGCTGATCAACCTTCTGGCTGCTTCACCACCGTTGCGGCACCGGCCGGTGTCGCCGTCGTCCAGGTGCCCTCCACCAGCAGCACGCCGCATAAAATCAGCACCACCGGACACATACAGAGCCCTCCAGAACACCCCCTACCCACAGCCACCAACGCCCCTGCAGCGCCTTGCCCATGTACGGTGCAGGCACCCTGAGAACCATGAAAATCAGCCATGCAACGCAATAATTCAATCGCTGTCGCAGCCATGTAACACAGACACTGTTGACTTACTAAGGCACCAAGATAAACTGCGCCTTATGAATATTCTTGAGAACAAGCATCACATCATGCTCGACGCACTGGCAGAGGCCCCTGCCGACGCCAGGCAAAGCGTGCGCCTGTGTTTCGAACTGCTGTCCGCGGCTGCGGCAATCAACCGCGTGTGCGCGGTGCGACTGGCTCGCCATAACCTGTCAGAGGGGCGTTTCGCCATCTTGCTGACGTTGCAAGCGGCTGGCGGACGCTTGTCGCCGCTGGAACTGGCGACGCGTCTGGCGATCACTTCGGGCACCGTCACCGGCCTACTCGACGGCCTGCAAGGCGACGGCTTCATCAAGCGCCGCAAGGATGCCCATGACCGTCGCAAACTGAGCATCAGCCTTACCCCGGCAGGTGTTGCTGTCCTGGACGCGGTATTCGCCGAACACACCGACTGGATCGGCACGATCATGCACACGCTGGACCACACACAACGGGAAGCCCTTTCCGCCACGCTACAGGCACTTTCGGCTAGCCCTGCCCTGGCATTGCCACCCGACAAGGACTGAAGCCAATACACCCGTCAAACCACATGGAGGTGGATGATGTTGCAGAATCAGAGCGTACTGGCACGAATCGGCAGGAAGCCGCGCGTGCACAGCGAGCGCGACCAGGTAAGGCGGCGCCAGGCCTGGCTTGAAGCCTGCCTGCCAGCAGCACTTTACCGGCGGCTGTTCATTCACCGCCTCTCCAACCACCCGCTAGCCATTGAAGGCTTCAGCTTTCGACCGGTGCAGAATCTGTACGAACTTGAGCAGGCCCTGCGCCTGGTCAACGACAGCTATGCCCGTCGCGGCATTGCTACCGTGTGCCGCGCCGGCATGCGCTTCTCACCCTTTCACCTGCTACCTGGCACCACCACGTTCGTGGCACTGAAAGGTGACCAGGTGGTGGGGACCGTATCTCTGATCGAAGACTCGCCGCTCGGTTTGCCGCTGGAAGACGTGCATGTCAATGAAGCTGTGTTGCAACGCCTGGACGGTGGCCGCCTGGCCGAAGTCGGCACCCTGGCGGTCTGTAGCCACTACAAAGGCAAAGGCGTGCCCCTCATGCTGTACAACGCCATGTTCCGTTGGGCCATGGACCATCGCCGGGTAAATAGCCTGCTGATCGCCGTGCACCCTCGCGCGGCCAGCTTCTACCGCAACGTGCTGTTCTTTTCGCCCATTGGCCCTGTGCAGACCTACACCAAACTCAACAATGCCCTGTCGCTACCCCTGGCGTTGAACCTGAACCAGGCACGCCAGGTGTTCGCCAAGGTCTACCAGCACCCAGGCCTTGGCTTTACCGTCGAGCAGCAGCACACCGATCTTTTCGACTTCTTCTGCGCCCGGCATTTCCCGCACATCCAGTTGCCCGTCACGCCGCCTCAAACCCACTGGAGCACTGACGAAGTGCTCACCCACATGGCACGTTGCGGCACTTCGCCGCGCCATCTGACGCCGCGGGTACGGCGGGTTCTGCAATTGGATTGAGCAGCCCGCCCCGCGCTCCACACCACACGACTTTCATGGAGGATACGTTCATGGACATGGGATTGCTGCGCGCGATCTACAGGGAAATTACCCTCAGGCACCCGCTGGTGCGCACGCCTGAGCCTGATCTGGTAATGGCCGACGACGCCTGTGTCTCGGCTTACGCCGACAGTGCAGGCCAAGGCCAGGCGCTGTCCGGTACGTACCTGTACCACTGCGCCCAGATGTGTGCACTGATCAAACCCGGCGATGTCGTGCTGGACATCGGTTGTGGCCCGGCCAGCCTGTTGCTGCAACTGGCCCGCCTGAACCCGAGAGCCGAATTCATCGGCACCGACCTGTCAGCCACCATGCTAGAAGTGGGGCAGGCCTCGATTCGCCAGCAAGGCATCGACAACGTCGAACTGCGCGAGGAAGACATGACTCGCCTGGCCGGTATCGCCGACCGTAGCGTTGACGTGGTGATCTCTTCGATGGCGCTGCATCACCTGGCCGACCTTGCTCAGCTGGAAGCCACGTTTCGCAACATCGCACGCGTGCTCCGCAATGACCGGGCCATCTACCTGAACGACTTTGGCCGGCTCAAGTCGGTAGAGTCGGTGGACTATTTCGTCAGCCGCGCCAGTGATGGGGCCGACCAGGCCACACTGCTCGACTACCGCAATTCGCTGTTGGCTGCTTTCTCTCTGGAAGAATTCCAGACCCTTGCCGCCAGCTACCTGGGCCCCTGTGCCAAGGTTTACAGCACGGCGGTCAGCCCTCTGGTGATGGTGATCCGCACACCCAAGCGGCGCTGTGTGGCAGCGATGAAGGGCGAATTTCGGCGACGCTACCGCGATTTGCCACGCAGCCGTCGGGCCGATGTCGACCAACTGCGGCTGTTCCTTGGCATGGGAGGCCTGGCAAGTGCGTTCTGAGCCGCAGGGGCTGCAAGCCGCCTTGGCAGCCTGGCGCGCGGTGCTGGGTGACGCCCATGTACAGAGTGACGCCAGCACGCTGCGCCAGCTGAGCCAGGACACCATGCGCTCGCCCGCCCATGCCAGTGCCAGGCTCAGGCCAGCCAACAGCGAGCAGGTAGCTGCCTGCCTGGCCATTGCACACCTGCACGGTGTCGCGGTGCATCCGGTCAGCACAGGCCACAACTGGGGCTATGGCGGCGTTGCAACGCTTCACGAGCGCTGCGTGCAACTTGACCTGTCGCGCATGGATAAGATCCTTGCCTTCGACGAGACTCTGGGCGTGGTCACCCTTGAACCAGGCGTTACCCAAGCCGCGCTGGCCGATTACCTGGCCAGTCGCAACCTGCCATTCCTTACGCCAGTCACCGGCGCAGGACCCACCTGCAGTGTGTTGGCCAACGCGCTGGAGCGCGGCTTTGGCATCACACCGTTAACGGACCACTGGCAAGCAGTCATGGGCCTTGAAGCCATTCTGCCCGATGGCCAACGCTATCGCTCGCCGATGTGGGCAACGGGCACAACCGCCTGCTTCAAATGGGGCATCGGCCCCTACCTGGACGGCCTGTTCAGCCAGAGCGGGCTGGGGGTGGTGACAAACATGTCGATCGCCTTGGTCAAGCGCCCACAGGTCGTGCAACCGTTCTATTTCTGGGTGGATTCGGCAGCACAGCTCCCGGCCGCCCTCGATGGCATCAAGCGCATTCTGGAACGTTGCGGCAGCCAGGTGGGCGGCATCAACCTGATGAACAGCACGCGTCTGCTAAGCATGGCCTACGATACCCGGCCCCTTACCCAACTGAATCAGGCCGAACGCAACGCCGCCGCGCAATCGCTGGCATTACCCGCCTGGATGGGGGTAGGTTCGATCTACTGCGAACAGGCGCAGCTGGCCTCGCTCAAGGGCATCATCCGCAGCGAACTGCGGCGGTTCTGCAGCCGTTACCTGTTCCGCAGCGAACGCCAGCTGGCGCTGGCGGAGCGCGCCTTGCGTCTGCTGCCGGGGACCTGGTCCAGGCGTTGGCAACTGACCTTGAGCAAACTGCGCATGGGCGTTGAGCTGATGGAAGGCCAGCCGAACCAGTTGGCACTGCCGCTGGCTTACGCCGCAGGTGCGCAACCGCAGCAAGGCACCTTGCTTGACCCGGCCCGGGACAACTGCGGCCTGATCTGGTACGCGCCTATCCTGCCTCTGCGCAGCCAGCAGGTAGCCACCTTCGTCTCGCACATGGAACAGGCTTGCGAAACCCATCGCATGCCCTGCCCGGTTACCCTCACCACCTTGTCGGGCCGCGCAATCGACTGCACCGTGCCGCTACTGTTCGACCGCAACGATGCCCCCGGCAGCAGCCGCGCCGAAGACTGCTACCGGCAGTTGTTCCGCACGGGTAAAGAGCAAGGCGTACTGCCCTACCGGCTTCCCCTGGCCTTCATGGGCTTGCTGAGCGAAACACAAGCGTCTGCCTGGCAACTCGGACAGCGCATCAAGGATGCGCTGGACCCAGAGCACCTGCTCGCGCCAGGGCGTTACTGCCCGTTGGCGCCAGCCCTCCACTGCCAACCTGCTGTGATGGAGCCTCAGCAATGACTGATGATCGCAAGTCCCTGATCGACCTTGGCCAACTGCCAACCCGCAACCTGGCCGAATGCCTGGCCGTGGATCAGGCGACACTGGCCAATGCCCTGGTCACCCGGTTACCTGCGGCGCTGGTCGCGCAACTGGCTGCCTGCGCTGATCAGGTTCAGACGCTGGGCCTGTCAAAAAAGATTGCAGCCATTGGCCTGGCGCTGGGCCAATGGCTGGAACATGCACCCGCCCCCCTGCGCCAGGAGGTGTTCGAGCAATGCTGTGCGCACCCGTCCGACACCGTTCGCAGCTGGGCAGCCTTCGCTCAGGCACACCTTTCGCGCACGCTGCCTGCACAAGACGCCCTGCTGGCGCAGTTGCGCTTCGCCCGCGATGAGCATTTTGGTGTACGCGAATGGGCCTGGATTGCCCTGCGCCCACGCCTGGCACAGCAGTTGGACACCGCCCTGCCGTTGCTCAGCCGCTACGCAGGCGACGCAGACCCGCTGGTGCGACGCTTTTGTATCGAAATCCTGCGTCCACGTGGCGTCTGGTGTGAGCACATAGCCGCGCTCAAAGAACAACCGGAAGTGGCCGAGCCGTTGCTGGTGCCGCTGTTGGCCGAGGCTGAAAAGTACGCCCAGGACTCGGTCGCCAACTGGCTTAACGATGCCAGCAAAACCCGACCCGATTGGGTGCTCCAGCTGTTCCAGCGCTATCCCCCCGGCTGCAAGGCCTCGCAGCGAATCCACGCCCGAGCAACCCGAAGCCTGCCCCAGTGAATCACCACAAGGAGAGAAGCATGTCACTCAAGGAAAAACTCGACGCCATCAAACAGCAGATGGGCCAACTGCCCGCCGACGTGCTGGAAAAATTCAGCACGTCGCTACAGGCCTTGATCGCACGCCACCCCGAAGCCCATGCACTGAAAGCCGGTGACCGCGCACCACTGGCCGTGTTGAAGGATGCGGATGGCAAGGCGGTAGACCTGCATGCCTTGCTGACACGCGGCCCATTGGTGCTGGTTTTCTATCGCGGCCTGTGGTGCCCGTTCTGCAATGCCGCGCTTGGCGAATACCAGCAGATGGTGGGTGACCTGGCCGCCAGCGGTGCCACCTTGGTGGCTGTCTCCGCCCAGAGCCCTGCCGCCACCGGGAAAACCCGTGAAGCCCTGGGGGTGCGCTATCAACTATTGAGCGACCCCGGCAACCAGTTGGCGCGCCAGTACGGCATCGTCTTCGAACTGGAACCGGAGCTCGAGGCGGTGTACCGCTCACTCGGTGCAGACCTCAAGGCCCTCAATGCCAGCGACGACCTCAGTTTGCCGATGGCCAGCGCATTCGTCATCGGCCAGGACGGTCACATACGCCGGGCGTTCATCAATGTCGACTACTCCGAGCGCGCCGAACCCCAGGCACTGATCGAAGCCGCCAGCCACTGAGCGCCACTCCCCGGCACCGGTTTTCCCGGTGCCCCACCCCATCACGGACTGATGACATGAAACGTATCGCTATCATGGGGGCCGGCGTGGCCGGCCACCTGGCTGCCCTGTACCTGCGCAAGCGCTTGCCTGGCGTAGAAGTGACGCTGATCGGCCGCCCGGACCGCAAGCGGCCGATCGTCGGTGAGTCGACGGTCGAGCTGACCACCCACTTTTTCAAAGGTATCGGCCTGGGCAGCCTGCTTGAAGAAAAGCATTACCACAAATACGGCCTGACCTATTACCTGAAACTGCGCAACAACCCGGAGTGCCGTAACTACGTGGTCCATGAGGCACCTGGAGTGATCCGCATGCCCGCCTACAACCTCAACCGCTTCAGCTTCGACAAAGACCTGCGTGCCATCGTGGCCGACCAGCAGGTGCAATTGATCGAGGCCGACGTGGCTGCGGTCGACCTGCACGAAGGCGAGCACACCCGTCACCGCCTGACCCTGCGCAGCGAAGCGCAAACCTGGCAAATGGACGCCGACTGGGTGGTCGACGCCACCGGCCGCAACCGTTTCATGGCCAAGAAGCTGAAGCTGCACAAAGAGCCGACCTACCAGCGCAGCACGTTCTGGTTCCGCCTTCGCCAGTTTGATCGCAACATCCTGCACAGCATCAACACCCACAAGGACAAGCATCACTGTTTCGACCCGTACTACGTCACCCATCACTTCTACGGCAAGGGCTACTGGATCTGGCTCATACCCATGCGCAGCGAAGACGGTGCCGACATGATCAGCATCGGTATTACCTACCGCCCGGACATGATCAACGAACGGATTGGCACGCTGGAAGCCTTCAAGGAAAGAGTCATGGCAGACCACCCGGTGATCACCGAGCTGATGGCATCGGGCGAAGTCATCGACCAGCACGCCATGTACAACTACATGTACGAGGCCAACCAGTACTACTCCACCGATGGCTGGTTCCTGATCGGCGATGCAGCGTTCACCTTCGACCCGGCCAACAGTGCTGGGCTGGCCTATGTAGCCCAGCAGATACCGCAAGTGGCCGCCATGATCGAGAAAGACATCCAGGGCACGTTGACGCCCGCCTATGTCAATTGCCTGGAGTCGCACATCCAGGCGCAACTGGCGCTTCAGGACACCTGGAGCAAGTGGTACGAGGTAATGGACGACCCGTTCCTGATGGGCTGGACGCTGCTGTTCGCCAACATGGCGTACTTCCATGTGGTGTTGCCCATGTATGTCAGCGGTGACTTTCTGGACGGCCATCAGGCCCAGCAATTCGCCGATTTGTTGCCACGCTACACACGGGACCTGCAGCCATCACCGCTGCCCTTTGCCTGCCTGTTACGTGAAGTACGCCGTTCCAATCCGGGCATCAGCCCGCAGATGATCCCCAACCTGTATTCGCGTACCATCAACTTCGCCCTGTACAAGGCCGACAACCAGGCCCGGCCGCGATACGCCGCCAGCTACTTCCTGCGCTCGGCGCTGCTGCGCTTACGCTTGATGCGCATGGTGCGCTGGAGTTTGGCGCCTCGCCACCTGAAACTGCTGGCGCGGCATAGCCTGGGCACGCTGCAGGACTTGGGACGCGCTACCAGCCTGCGGCTGATGCCTTCACTGTTTTACAAGTACGGCGAGGCGCCCGAGCTGCTCAAGTCGCCGTTCGGCAGCGACGGCGGCTTCCTCGACCTGGTGCGCCACTGATGGGCGTGCCCATGGCCGAAGCCGGCGGCGACGCACTGGTGGCTCTTAGCGGTGTGCGCCTGGCTGCCGGGGTCCGTGATGGCACGCTGTCGCCGGTAGCACTGGTCGAACACAGCATCCGCCGCTGCCAAACCGTGCAACGGCGCTGCAACGCGGTGGCAGTGGCGCTGTACGACCAGGCGCGGCGGGCCGCCGAAGTTGCCGAACGCCAGCGAGACCAAGGCGTCCCGCTGGGTCGACTGCATGGCGTGCCCTTCAGCTTCAAGGAGGGCCTGGGGCTGGCCGATGCGCCCAAGACGTGCGGCTCACGCCGCCGACAGCACAAGGTTGCCGGGTTTACCGCCACCGCCGCGCAACGTCTGATCGATGCGGGCGCCATTCCGGTCGCACTGGGTAACCAGGCCGAGATGGCGCTATGGCCAGAAACCGATAACCCTGTCTACGGCCGCACCAGCAGCCCCTACCGGAACGACCGGAGTGCCGGTGGCAGCAGTGGCGGTGATGCCGTGCTGGTAGCCAGCGCTTGCGTGCCTTTCGCGCTGGGTACCGACGGCGGTGGCTCGGTGCGAATCCCGGCTGCCTGCAACGGCATTTTCGGCCTCAAGCCATCACGGGGGTTGGTGCCACTGACCGGGCATCTCCCCTTGGACGAACGCGGCCTGGGGCAGCCGAATGCCATGGCCATCGCCAGGCACTTTGCTGCCGGCCCATTGTGTCGGCATGCCGAAGACCTGCCCGTGCTGCTGGAGATCATTGCCGGGCCTGACCAACTGGACCGCAATATTATCGACAGCTACGTACACCGCCCGCCGCCTGCAGCATTGCAACGCCTGTACCTGTGCCAGCCCGAGCGCCTGGGCTGGGGAAGCCGGATTTCGCCGGCCGTGGTTCAGGCACTGGATGACGTGGCCCACCACTATCAAAGCCAAGGCACCCATGTCGAGCGCTGGCTACCCCACGCACTGAACGATGCGTTCGCCATCTGGTTGGCCGTGCTCAAGCAGGAAACCGGCGTGCGCCTGGCCGACATTCTCGGTGACGGCCAGCCTGTGGCGCATTTGGCGCATGCCTGGCAAGCACTGCTCGGCCAACCGCAGCATGCCGCCGGACCTTGGCTGGCAACCGTGCTCGACAGCCTGGGCGAATGCCTGGGTAACCCCGGCCTTGCAAGGCAGCTACCCAAACGCGATGCCCTGTTACACGCGCTGACCGAACGGCTGGATGGCAACAGTGTACTGGTCCTGCCAGCGTTGCCCGGCACCTCGCCCGAGCATGGCCATGCCCTGCGCTACCCGGGGGATATCGGCTACACCGCGTTGTTCAACGTACTGGGCCTGCCGGCCCTGACGGTACCCATGGGGCGCCTCGATCAAGGCTGCCCGGTGGCCCTGCAGCTGGTGGCCGGCCCCGGCCAGGAGCCTGTGCTGCTCGACGCAGCACGCTCACTGGAGCTCGCATTCGGTGGCTGGATCGCGCCGCCCTTCTGACCCAACACACTCGGGACACCATCATGCCCAATACCCTTCACGCCAGTACCGTGCAGCTCGCGCCAACGGCGCCGGCACAGTCAGCCGTTGGCTCCCAGGCCGAACACCTGACCCTGATGTTTCTGTTGCAGCTCATCGTGATCTTCAGTGTTTCGCGGCTGATCGCCTGGTTCAGCACCCGCCGCTTGGGCCAAACGCCAGTCGCCGGCGAAATCCTTGCCGGGCTGGTGCTAGGCCCAAGCCTGCTCGGCTACTTTTTTCCTGAGCAACTGGCCGCGCTGTTCGTACCGCAAACGGCCACTGCCTTCGTGGTCACTGCACAAATCGGCCTTATCCTGCTGATGTTCCAGGTCGGCCTGGAGTTCGAGTTCGGTGCGCACCTCAAGGGCCGCAAGCGTTCGGTCATCATCATCAGCATGGGTGGGCTGCTGGTACCCTTTGCCAGCGGCATGCTCACCGCCGAGTACTTCTGGCAGCAAATCAGCGGGGACAGACCGCCCCTGCTGGCGTTCCAGCTGTTCTTCGCCACGGCACTTTCAATTACCGCTCTGCCCATCCTCGGGCGCATCTTCATGGAATTGGGCCTTTCGCGCTCGCGAGTCGCCACCCTTACCATCGGTGCGGCGGCAATAGACGATGTCTGCGGCTGGCTCATCCTTGGTGGCGTTACATCGCTGATCGCCTCGCAGTTCAACCCTTGGGCTTCGTTGGCCCGGGTGCTGGCGCTGGGCTTGTTCATTGTGCTGGTGATCGGCCTGGTGCGACCACTGATCATGCGCTGGATCCTCGGCGACCTGGAGCGCCGACCGCTGACGGCCCAAGGCATATCGCTGATGCTGATCATCCTGCTGGCCAGCGCGACCGTGACCAACCTGATCGGCGTGTTCTCGATCATCGGCGGTTTCATTCTCGGCGTTGCCCTGCACACTGAACGCCGCTTCGTCCAGCAGTGGAATGCCAAGGTCAGTGGCGTGGTCAACGCATTCTTCTTGCCGATATTCTTCGCCTACACCGGCCTGCGCACGGATGTGGGTGCCCTGGAAGGCACTACCGCACTGTGGAATTGCCTGCTGATCTGCCTGGTGGCCTTCGCCAGCAAGTTTTTCGGTGCCTACGGAGCCAGCCGCCTGCTTGGCGAAAGCCGCCGTGATGCGGCGCTGATAGGCGTGTGCATGAATACCCGGGCGCTGATGGAGCTGGTCGTGCTGAATGTCGGCTATGACCTGGGCGTACTTCCCAAGGAGTACTTCACCCTGTTGGTGATCATGGCCATCATCAGTACTTTCATCGCCTCCCCCTTGATCCGGCTGCTCACAGCACATTCTCGCACCCCACGTTCGACCTCGGAGGCAACCGAGGTCGGCAGCGGCTGAAATCAGCGTGAGGTTTCGACACGCAGCACTTCGGTGTAGATCGCGTCGACAGTCTGACCGACCTTGAGGTTCTTCATGCGCGCCTGCAGGTCCGGGTTCTCGACCTTGACCACCTGCAGCTTGCCCTCTGGCGGCAGCAGGCTTACTTCATGTTTGGCGAGGTCGATCTTCTTGATCTGCGAGGTAACCCTGACCTGGCGGAAGGCCTCGCCGCCCGGGTTGGGGTTTTGCGCCGTGGCGCGAATGGTGCCGGACTCCTCACTGGCCTTCGGCGCCCCGCCCACATCCGTGTTGAGCACATAGGCCACGGCACGGGTCACGAAGATGTCGACCTGGTCCCCCACCTTGAGGTTGGGTAGGGCCTTGGCCTTTTCAGTCAGCTGGAACGTCACATCCTTCCTGTTATCTGGGCCCTTCACCGTGACCTGGCGGTTGGCCAGGTCGATGGCGGTGACCTGCGTGGTCACGTGACTTTCCAGCGCCTCGCTGGCAATCGGGATATCTGCAGCGTGCGCGGTGAGGCTGGTAGCGGACACCAGTGTGGCCAAAGCAACAGCACGCGCAAAGGAGCGAATCGGGTTCATAGGCCTGCTTCCATGTGATCAAGACCGGATAGGGACGCGAAATGTTCGCGCGCCAACAAGCATAGACCCTGTCCGCCAACCTGCTGGCGCGACGTATTTCGTCCCATTTTCGTCATGCCCACCCTTGTAATAGCAAAAGCGAACTCTTTAAGAACGTGTTCGACCGGGATTACTATGCCTCGGCACATGGCTCGGTAGACCTGGTTACCCCAGGGGCGCCCCGTACGCTTGAGGCAAGCTTCAATTATCGCTTCTGATACCGAATGGGGCCGCCTTGCGCAGCCCCGAAAGGTTCAGCGATTACGCGTCACCCGCCACACCGTATTCGCCAGGTCGTCAGCGATGATCAACGCCCCACGCGGGTCCACCGTTACCCCTACCGGTCGCCCACGGGTCTTGCCATCCTCACCCCGGAAGCCAATGGCGAAGTCGATCGATTCCCCCGTGGGCTTGCCATCGCGGAACGGCACGAAGATCACCTTGTAGCCCACCGGATTTGGCCGGTTCCAGCTGCCGTGTTCACCCACGAACACACCCTCGGCGAAACGCTCGCCCATGGCCGGTATCGAAAAATCGACACCCAGCGCAGCAACATGCGAGCCAAGGCTGTAATCCGGCTTGATCGCCGCCGCCACTTTGTCCGGGTTCTGCGGCCGCACCCGCTCGTCGACGTTCTGCCCCCAATAGCTGTAAGGCCAACCATAGAAGCCCCCCTCACGCACCGAGGTCAGGTAATCCGGCACCAGATCGGGGCCTAGCTCATCACGCTCGTTGACCACCGCCCACAATTGCCCGGTCTGCGGCTGGATGGTCAAGGCCGTCGGGTTGCGCAAACCGGTGGCATAAGGACGGTGGGCGCCCGTCTCGGCATCGACCTCCCAGACCATGGCGCGGTCGGCCTCTACCTCCAGGCCCCGTTCGGTGATGTTGCTGTTTGAACCAATGCCCACATACAGGTAGCGGCCATCCGGGCTGATCGTCAGCGCCTTGGTCCAATGGTGGTTGATTTCGGCAGGAAGGTCAGTGAGCTTGGTGGGCGCTCCATCAGCCTGGGTCTGGCCGTCCCGGTAGTCAAAGCGCACCAGCGCATCCTGGTTGGCCACGTACAGTTTGCCGTCGGCGAAGGCCAGACCGTAGGGCGCATTGAGGTTTTCCGCAAACACCGTCTGCACCTCATAGGTGCCATCACGGTCGGCATCGCGCAGCAAGGTCAGGCGGTTGCCGCCTTTGACCTGGGTGTTGCCTTTGGCCTTGATCTGGCTGGCGATCACATCCTTTGGCTTGAGCTTGGCTGCACTGCCGCCCCGCCCCTCGGCGATCAGAATGTCACCGTTGGGCAGTACCAGGCTCTGCCGCGGTATCTTCAGGTCGGTAGCGATGGCCGTGATGCTGAAGCCTTCCGGCACAGTCGGTTTCTGCTCACCCCAGGCAACCGGCCGAGCAATCCTCATGCTTGGCAGCAAGCTGCGCTCGGGGGCTGGCAGCTTCGGGTCCGGGCCCAGCGCCTGGGTCGCCTCACCATCGCCGCCGCACGCACTCAACAACAAAGCCACGCCCAACAGGCTCAACGCATGCAAAGGCTTCATGCTGCACCTCCTGAGCGCAAGTTGCTCAAGCCGGTCCAGGCAGCGATTACCGCGAGCACCGTGACGATTGCCGACAGCACCAGCCCGGATGGCATCACCGCCCAAGCATCCTTGGCATGTTCAAAGGCATTGATCAGGCCGAGTACCCAGGTCATCAGCAACAGCACGAAGTACAGCGTCGGTCGCCCACTTTTGCGCGCTGCCCGGATCAGATTGGCCAGCGCGAATAAAAGTGCCAGCCCGCAGAACACCAGCCCACCGGCGATCAACCAGGCGGCGAAGTTGCTCCATTGGATCTGGTAGCTGTTCAGGTAGGCGATGTCGCTTAGCAATGCGCCGAGAAACAGCGGCACACTGCCGGCCAGCAGCAAGGCGTGAAGCGGGCTGGGTGTAAAACGATAGAGGGTTTGGTCAGGTGTGGTCACAGTGCCTCCTTTTCATTCAGTGACCCAAGGACTGATGGGCTATTGCCACCAGGCACGCACAGGTTGCGCTAAGCAAAGGAGCCCTGTGGCGGCGCGATAGTTCACCGTTTCGCTGGAATGAAATATCCTGCAAGGTATTTGGCACCTGCCCCAGGAGCAGACATGTTTAGCAAAATCAAAGACGCGCACGCCCCCTTTGCACTGACCACCCTGCTCGCCTTTTGCCTGGCACTCACTGCTGGCTGCTCCAGCAAAAACAGCCAGGCACGCTATACAGCTTCTACCGTAGGCTCAAACTGCTTTGCCAAAGCGGTCCCCTCAGCCGGAGAAGGCGGTTTGGCGTGGGGGAATACCTTGAACATTGCCCGCCAGAAGTCGTTGAACAACTGCGTGCGCTATGCCACCCGGTCAGGAGGCACGCCTAGAACGTGTCAAGTGGTGATGGCCAAGTGCAAAAATTAAGAGTTTATGCACTACCAATAAAAACGGAACCTTACTACAAGTATAACCAAGCTGTCCTACTGCATTAAACACCACAACTATCAGACTCAAAACCCGACAACATACTCTTACACTTCCCGCCTCGACGCTCCTGCCTTAATCAAGGCAATGTCCTGCACTTGAAGATCAGCTGAAGATTCATTCACCACACTTCATTGATCAAGAAAGTTTCATTCTCCAACCAACTGCCTTTCTGGGCCGTGCTGTTCCCTTACAACTTGACCGTCGCCATCTGTTGGTACTTCATCTGCAAGCTCTTCAATGTCCGCGCGGCACCGCCACCCGCCGAGGCTTTTGAAAGTGTGCCGGCTAACGCCCGCGAATGATCAGCACCTCAAGGTATGCGCTGGGTACCACCAACGATGAAGGCCCTCCCACATTACTCTCATCCAGCAACTGAGTAAGGTCTCGCTCCAAAGCACTGGGCTTCTCCGTATCCAGCGAAGCAAACGCCTTGTGCATCGGCCCATACCAGGTACGAAACACCTCGATGAAATGCGCCATGTGTAGCCAAGCAGTTGGGGCTGCTACGCAGCCCCAAGGCTTAACTGACTGGCACCACGGCGAACCCGCTTACACGGTGTCTATGGGAGCGCTTACTCAGGCGAACCTGGCCCGGGCTGCGTGCAGTTTCTTGTAGCTTTCGATCAAGCGCAGGTGGCGATCAAGGCCTTCGAGCTTCATGCTGGTCGGGGTCAGGCCATGGAAGCGTACGCTGCCGTCCACCGAACCCAGCACCGCGTCCATGCGCGCGTTGCCGAACATGCGGCGGAAGTTGGGCTCGTAGTCGTCCATTTCCAGCTCATCATCCAGCACTACTTCCAGCACCACGTTCAGGGCCTGGTAGAACAGCCCGCGCTCGACAGTGTTGTCGTTGAACTGCAGGAACGCCTCGACCAATTCCTTGGCCTCCTCGAAGCGTTGCACTGCCAGGCAGATCAGCAGCTTCAGTTCCAGAATGGTCAGCTGGCCCCACACCGTATTTTCGTCGAACTCCACGCCAATCAGCGTGGTGATGGTGGTGTAGTCATCCACATCGCAGTTGTCCAGGCGCTTGAGCAGCAGCTTCAGGGGGCGGCTTTCAAGGTTGTGCAGGTTGAGGATGTCGGCGCGGAACGACAAGGCGCGGTTGGTGTTGTCCCAGATCAGGTCCTCGACCGGGTAGATTTCCGAGTAGCCCGGCACCAGGATGCGGCAGGCGGTGGCGCCCAGGTTGTCGTACACCGCCATGTACACTTCCTTGCCCAGGTCTTCGAGGATGCCGAACAGGGTTGCGGCCTCTTGAATATTGGAATCCTCGCCGTGGCCCGAGAAGTCCCACTCGACGAACTCGAAGTCGGCCTTGGCACTGAAGAAGCGCCACGACACCACGCCGCTGGAGTCGATGAAGTGCTCGACGAAGTTGTTCGGCTCGGTCAGGGCGTGGCTTTCGAAGGTCGGCTGCGGCAGGTCGTTCAGGCCTTCGAAGCTGCGGCCCTGCAGCAGTTCGGTAAGGCTGCGCTCCAGTGCCACTTCCAGGCTTGGGTGGGCGCCAAACGAGGCGAATACGCCACCGGTGCGCGGGTTCATCAGGGTCACGCACATGACCGGGAATTCGCCACCGAGCGACGCATCCTTGACCAGCACCGGGAAGCCCTGCTCTTCCAGGCCCTGAATGCCGGCAACGATGGCCGGGTACTTGGCCAGTACGTCCTGCGGCACATCCGGCAGGCACAGCTCGCCTTCGAGGATTTCGCGCTTGACCGCACGCTCGAAGATTTCCGACAGGCACTGCACCTGTGCCTCAGCGAGGGTGTTGCCAGCGCTCATGCCGTTGCTGAGGAACAGGTTTTCGATCAGGTTGGACGGGAAGTACACCACCTGCTCGTCCGATTGACGCACGAACGGCAGCGAGCAGATGCCGCGCGCCGTGTTGCCCGAGTTGGTGTCGTACAGGTGCGAGCCGCGCAGCTCACCGTCGGGGTTGTAGATTGCCAAGCAGTGCTCGTCGAGGATCTCGGCGGGCAGCGCATCGCGTGGGCCAGGCTTGAACCACTGCTCGTTCGGGTAATGCACGAACGGCGCGTTGGCCAGGTCCTCGCCCCAAAACTGGTCGTTATAGAAGAAGTTGCAGTTCAGGCGCTCGATGAACTCACCCAGCGCCGATGCCAGCGCGGCTTCCTTGGTGGCACCCTTGCCGTTGGTGAAGCACATCGGTGACTGCGCATCACGCACATGCAACGACCACACGTTGGGCACGATATTGCGCCACGAAGCGATCTCGATCTTCATCCCCAACCCGGCCAGGATGCCCGACATGTTGGCGATGGTCTGCTCCAGCGGCAGGTCCTTGCCAGGGATGTAGGTGGTGCTGTCCGACACCGGCATCAGCAGGCCCTGGGCATCGGCGTCAAGGTTGTCGACCACTTCGATCACGAACTCGGGGCCGGTCTGTACCACCTTCTTGACGGTGCAGCGGTCGATCGAGCGCAGGATGCCCTGGCGGTCCTTCTCGGAAATGTCTTCGGGCAGCTCGACCTGGATCTTGAAGATCTGGTTGTAGCGGTTTTCCGGGTCGACGATGTTGTTTTGCGACAGGCGAATGTTTTCGGTCGGGATGTCGCGGGTCTGGCAGTACAGCTTGACGAAGTAAGCCGCGCACAAGGCCGAAGACGCCAGGAAGTAATCGAACGGGCCTGGGGCCGAACCATCACCCTTGTAGCGGATCGGTTGGTCGGCGATCACCGTGAAGTCGTCGAACTTGGCTTCGAGACGGAGATTGTCGAGAAAATTGACCTTGATTTCCATGCGGGTTTACCGTGATTTAAGCGTGCAAAACGAAAGTGGCCGGCATTATCCGGGTTTTCAGCCTGGAAGTCCTGTTTACCTCGTCGCTTGCGCATTCCACCGGATTGCTTGCCTGATCCTCTGGACCTGCCCCCGCCACCAGACCAGCGGTCATGTCCCTGTGCTAGCGTTTCTTCTCTGGGGAACAACGTATTCCCCGCCCAGAAAAACACAGCGACAGCAACCGATGATTGGCAGGTGAACCATGGAACTACGCATCAACCAGAAGACCTACCAGGTCGAGGTGGACGCCGATACGCCCCTGCTGTGGGTAATCCGCGACGACCTGGGGCTGACCGGCACCAAGTATGGCTGCGGCCTGGCCCAGTGCGGCGCCTGTTCGGTGCTGGTGGACGGCAACGTGGTACGCGCCTGTGTCACCCCGGTGGCCGGCGTGGTCGGGCGCGAAGTGACGACCATCGAGGCGGTCGAAGCCGATGCCGTTGGCAAACGGGTGGTCGCGGCCTGGGTCGAGCACCAGGTGGCCCAGTGCGGCTACTGCCAGTCCGGCCAGGTGATGGCGGCCACGGCGCTGCTCAAGCACACCCCTAAGCCCAGTGACGCGCAGATCGACGCGGCCATGGTCAACCTGTGCCGCTGCGGCACCTACAACGCCATTCATGCTGCCGTGCATGCGCTGGCCCAAGGGGAGC
The DNA here is from genome assembly GCF_001320605.1 of Pseudomonas sp. NBRC 111133. Lineage (NCBI taxonomy): Bacteria > Pseudomonadati > Pseudomonadota > Gammaproteobacteria > Pseudomonadales > Pseudomonadaceae > Pseudomonas > Pseudomonas sp. NBRC 111133. The sequence goes on from NZ_BCBJ01000001.1 coordinate 177,126, forward strand.
AGGCCTGATGAACACGCCAGTCGATACACCGGCCGAACTCCTCAAACTGCAAATGGGCGAAACCGTCAACGTGTCACGTCGGCGCTTTCTTGCCGGCACGGCCGTTGGGGCCCTGGTGCTGGGTTTCGGGCTGCCCATGGGGTCGGCACGCGTACAGGCGGCGACTATAGGCGCCCCGCAACGCGGCACCCAAGTGCCCGCGTTTCTGGAAATTCGCCCGGATGGCACGGTGCGCCTGCTCAGCCCCTTCATGGAAGGCGGGCAAGGGCCCTTCACCGCCATGGCGCAGATCGTAGGTGAAGAGCTGGATGTCGACCCTGCCCATTTCGTGGTCGACAGCGCCCCACCGGGCGAAGCCTATGTCGTCATGGAAAACGGTATGCGCATCACGGGCGGCAGCATGTCGGTGCGAATGAGCTACCCGACCATGCGCCGCCTGGGTGCCCTCGCCCGGGCCATGCTGCTGCAGGCGGGCGCCCAGCAGCTGGGTGTACCGGTCGATGAGCTCTCCACCACGCCGGGTAACGTAGTACATACCACGACAGGCCGTTCCATCCCCTATGGCGAACTTGCCAGCCGCGCCATGGACCTGCCAGTACCCGACCCGGACAGCGTCAAATTGCGCGACCCCAGCCAGTTTCGCTGGATCGGCAAGCCGGTGCGTCGCCTGGACGCCTACGACAAGTCCACCGGCAAGGCGCAGTACTGCATCGACATCAAGGTCGACGGCATGCTCCACGCCGCCGTGCAGCACGCGCCACGCCTGGGCATGACGGTGGGCAGCCTGCGCAACGAAGAGCAGGTCAAGGCCATGCAGGGTGTGCATTCCGTGCATCAGTTACCGGGTGCTGTCGCCGTGGTCGCCGAACGCTGGTGGCATGCCAAACGCGCGGTGGAGGCTATTCAGGTGGACTGGCAAGAGGCGACCGCCGACACCAAGGTGCGGGCGATGCCGGCAGACTTCTCCAGCGATGGCTGGCGCGAGCACCTGGCCACGGTCGAGGGCCCGGCACGTGATGAGGAGAACGAGGGCGATATCACGGGTGCCTTGAGCAATGCCAAGACCAAGGTCGAGGCCAGCTACCACAACCAGTACCTGAACCATGCCCAGCTGGAACCGCCCTCAGCCCTCGCCCGCTTCAACGCGGACGGCACCCTGGACGTGTGGCTGCCCAACCAGGCACCGGACATGTTCCGCGACGACATTGCCAAGCGTACAGGCCTGGAGGCTGCGCAGATCAACCTGCACTCGCCACTGCTGGGCGGCTTCTTTGGCCGCCACTTCCTGTACGACTCGGCCAACCCCTACCCGCAGGCCATTGCCCTGGCCAAGGCGGTTGGCCGGCCGGTGAAGCTTATCTGGAGCCGCGAAGAGGAATTCCTGCGCGATGTACTGCGCCCGGTCGCCATGGTGAAATTCCGCGCCGGCCTGGATGCCGACGGCATGCCGGTGGCCCTCGAAGCGGTAAGCGCCACCGAAGGCCCGACCGAGGCCCTGGCCGGCAAGCAAGGTGAAAAGATCGACCCGACCGCGCTTGAAGGGCTGTCGGGCAAGGCCTACGCCATCGCCAACAAGCGCATCGCGCAGATCTACGTAAAAGGCCCGGCCATGCTCGGCTACTGGCGTTCGGTGGGTAACTCGCTGAACGACTTCTTCTACGAGTCGTTCCTCGACGAACTGGCCGACAAAGGCGGCAAGGACCCGTTCGAACTGCGCCTGCACCTGCTGCGCGACAACCCACGCCTGACCAACCTGCTGAACGCGGTCGCCGACCTGTCCGGTGGCTGGAAGCGCGGCCCTTTCACCGCCGAGGATGGCGGCAAGCGAGCACGCGGCGTGGCCATGGCCTCGCCATTTGGCTCGGAGGCGGCAGTCATCGCCGAGGTGTCGATCGAGAACGGGCAGGTGAAGGTGCACGACATCTGGCAGGCCATCGACCCGGGCAGCATCGTCAACCCGGCAATCATCGAGCATCAGGTGCACGGCGCCGTCGCCCTGGGCCTGTCGCAGACGCTGGTGGAAGAGGCGGTATACGTGGATGGCAAACCACGAGCGCGCAATTACGACCTGTACCCGATCCTGCCGCCTTCACGCATGGCCCGGGTGCATGTGCGCATTGTCGAAAGCGGGGCGAAGATGGGCGGCATTGGCGAGCCTCCGTTACCGGCCGTAGCCCCGGCAGTGGCCAACGCCGTCGCGCAACTGACTGGCCAGCGCGTGCGCAGCCTGCCAATGAGCCGCCACACCTTCAGCTGACCGCACAAGGACCGCTCCATGACCCATCGTTTCGCAAGAACCGCTGGCTGGCTGGCGCTGCCGTGCCTGGTCGCGGCAGGCCTGATGGCCTGGTATGTCACCCGTGAGCCTGCCTCGCCGTTCGTCGATGCACAGGCCAGTGCCGCCGACCCGGCGCTGGTGAGCCGTGGCGAGTACGTGGCCCGACTCAGCGACTGCGTGGCTTGCCACAGCCTGCCGGACGGCAAACCGTTCGCCGGCGGGCTGGAAATGGCCACCCCGCTGGGGGCCATCCACGCCACTAACATTACCCCTGATCGCGACAACGGTATCGGCAGCTACAGCCTCGCCGACTTCGACCGCGCCGTGCGCCAGGGTGTCGCGCCCGGCGGCCGGCGGCTGTACCCGGCCATGCCCTACCCGTCCTACGCCAAGCTCAGTGACGACGATGTAAAGGCGCTGTACGCATTCTTCATGCACGGCGTGCAACCGGCCCGGCAGGCCAACCTGGCCAGCGACATCCCCTGGCCGCTGAACCTGCGCTGGCCCATTGCCCTGTGGAATGGCCTGTTCGCAGCCACCACGCCTTACGCCGACAAGGCCGGGCAGGATGCGCTGTGGAACCGGGGGGCCTACATCGTTCAGGGCCCCGGTCACTGTGGCAGTTGCCACACGCCCCGTGGCCTGGCCTTCAACGAAAAGGCGCTGGATGACAGCGGCAAACCATTCCTGGCAGGCGCCCTGCTCGATGGCTGGTACGCACCGAGCCTGCGTGCCGACCACAACACAGGACTGGGGCGCTGGCGCGAAGACGAGATTGCGCAATTTCTCAAAACCGGCCGCAACCGCCATGCCGTCGTGTTCGGCTCGATGACCGAGGCGTTCAACAACTCCACGCAGTTCATGAGCGACGATGACTTGGCGGCCATCGCCCACTACCTGAAATCGCTTCCCGGCGACCCGCAGCGCGACGGGGCGCCGTGGCAGTACGTGGCCGAGTCGGCAGCAACACAGCTCGACAGCCCGGGCGCACATACCTACGTGACCCGCTGCGCCTCGTGCCACGGGCTGGAAGGCAAAGGCCAGGACCAATGGATGCCGCCTTTGGCGGGGGCAACCTCGGCACTGGCAAAAGAAGACGCTTCGGCGATCAACATTACCTTGAACGGTTCTCAGCGGGTGGTGACGGCGGGGTTGCCTGATGCCTACCGCATGCCGGCGTTCCGGGAGCAACTGAATGACCAGGAGATTGCCGATGTGCTGAGCTTCGTGCGCACGGCCTGGGGTAACCTGGGCGGTGCCGTGAATGCACAGGCGGTGGGCACGTTGCGTGGGCACACCGACCCGGCCAGCAGCAGCCCGATCATTTTACATATGCGCTGAACGGGAGCCTCCATGGAAAGCATCGACCTGCTGGTGCTGCGCACCACCCGAGACTGGCTCGCCGCCGGGCACCGCGTCCTGCTGGCCACGGTCGCCCGCACCTGGGGCTCCTCCCCGCGCCCGGTGGGCTCAATGATGGCCTTGCGCAGTGACGGCCGGGTGGTCGGCAGTGTCTCCGGTGGCTGTATCGAGGATGACCTCATTCACCGTTACACCACCGCCTACGGCGGCCCCGGCATGCCCAATGGCCTGCCCCAACTGGTGCGTTACGGCGTCAGCGCCGATGAGGCACACCGTTTCGGCCTGCCCTGTGGCGGCACACTGGAGCTTGTGCTGGAGTTCGCAACGCCGCTGCAGCACCTCGAACGACTGCTGGCCTGCCTCGATATGGGCAGCCTGGTCCGCCGCGAGCTCAACCTGCACAACGGTGATATCAGCCTGACCCCTACCAGCACGCCTGACCTGTTCAGCTTCGATGGCCACCACATGCTCAGCACCCTTGGCCCGGGCTACCGTTTACTGCTGATCGGTGGTGGCGCACTGGCCGAGTACCTGGCCACCATGGCCCTGTTCAATGGTTTCAACGTTTCGCTGTGCGACCCACGCCCTGAGTACACCGCAGGCTGGAACGTGCCCGGCGTCAACCTGCTGGCCGGCATGCCCGACGACGTGGTCCGCGCCTTCGCGCCGGACCTGCGCAGCGCCATCGTCGCCGTCAGCCACGACCCCAAGCTGGATGATCTGGCCCTGCTCGAAGCCTTGCACAGCCCGGCGTTCTACATTGGCGCCATCGGCTCGCGTCGCAACAGCCAGCTGCGCCGTGAACGCCTGATCGAGCACTTCGGTGAAAGCGAGGCGTCGCTGCAACGCTTGCATGGCCCGATTGGCATCTACATCGGCAGCAAGACACCGGCCGAGATCGCCGTCAGCGTCATGGCCGAAATTCTCGCAGCGAAGAACGACGTCACCCTGCCTGGTGCGGTCAACGTGACCCGGGCCAAGCACGCACGGGAGGCCGCGTACCTTCCTCGCTGATCACTGCCACCGCTCCAGGTTCTGCTGCAACAACTGCTGCGGCAATGCCCCGGCCACGATCTTTTCCATTTCCCGCGCCAGCGCTTCACGCAAATGCGGCCGATTGCAGGACGAATCATGCGAAAGCGCCAGGTACAGCCCTTCGCTGGAGATCGGCGGTTCCAGCACCTGCACAGTGCTGGCAATACCCAAGGTGCGCGCCAGTGCCATGCCGGGGTACTGCTCGTACACGACATAGTCGCTGCGTTTGTGCATGAGTTTTTCGAATGCCTGCCTGGCGCTGGGTACCGCTTCGAGGATGAGGTTGGCCCTGGCAAAGTCGTCGAACTGCTGACCGTGGCTGTTGTTGACCAAGGTCCCACCCTTGCGACCTTTCAGGTCTGCCCATTGGTGGTAGGCAAAGGCATGGTCCTGGCGTACCCAGACCACGCTGGGCGTGTGCAGAAATGGCGGGGTGATGAAGTCCATCTGTTGCTGCCGGGCCTGGGTCATGAAGTACCCGGCCATCAAGTCGATCCGGCCGGTGCGCACCTCTTCCTGGGCGCGCGGCCATGGCCCGCCGTAAATCACCTCGATCTCCAGCCCCAACTGCTTGCCCAAGTACTTGAGCAGGTCAGCGTTGGCACCGATCAGTTGCTGGGGGTTTTGCGGGTCGCGCCACAGGTACGGGGGGTATTCCGGGTTGCCGGTGGCGGTCAACCGCCGGCAAGGCTCTTCCGCTACCGCAGCCAACGGCAGCAGCAGGCACGACAACAGGAGCAAGGCGTGGCGAAAGCAACGCTCGATCATCTACAACCCTCGGCACAAGTTACATCCGGTGACCCGGCGTGGTGGCCAAAGGCTGCCACATCCTGTGATCAACTGCAGCATTCATCTTTGCGGGCTGTAGACAGTCTGGACCCTGTGGGAAAAGTAGATGGGCCTTTCATCGGCTAACGATGAAACGGGTTGTCGGTTACCCTCTCCGGCACTCAGGCGCCCTGACGACGCATCGCCAGGATCGCCGCACCAAACCCGATGAAGGTGGTGCCCACCACCCGGCTCACCCAGCGCGACAGCGACGGCCGGGTCAGCACGCCTTTCGCCCGTGCAGCCAGCGCGGCATATAAGCTCAGCGAAACCAGCGACAACGCCACGAAAATACCGGTCAAGGCCAGGAATTGCGGCAACAGTGCGGCCCGTTGGTCGATGAACTGCGGGAACAGCGCCGTGAAGAACATGGTCGCCTTGGGGTTGGTCACTGCGGTAAGGAACGCCGACTTGTAGAGTTTCAGCGGCGAGGGGCGAACCTTGGCCGCCCCCTCGGTCGTAGCCTGCGCCAGCATCGGGCCTTTTTTCAGCAACTGCCGCACACCCAGGTAGAACAGGTAGCCCGCCCCCAGGATTTTCACGGCATTGAACAGCACTTCAGAACTGGCCAGCAGCGCGCCCAGGCCCAGCATGGCGGCTGCCGACAGGCAGAACAGGCCCGAGCCATTGCCCAGCGACGACCAGATCGTGCTGCGCTGGCCATGGGCCAGGCTGTTGTTGATGGCCATGAGGGTGGCGGGGCCGGGGCTGGCGATAGCGATGGCGGCAACCAGGGTAAACGCTAACAGCGAGTGAACATCCATTTTCAGGCTCTTTAGGCAAATCAGGAAAGGCCCTGTACAGGGCGCGAGGGTTCAGTCGGCATTCTGCCGCTTGGCTGCCTTCTTGACGATAGCCTTCATCCGCGTCGCCGCGCGTTGCACGGTGGCCATCTTTTCCGGCCGTTTCATGCCCCGCCACTTGCGGATTTCGTCACGGGTGCGGCCACAGCTCACGCACAGCTCGCTGTTGAGCTGGCATAACGAAACGCAGGGGTTGTCGATGTCTCTGGCCATGCCACCACTCAGCCAGGCAGTTCTGCCCGCGCACGCTCGGCAGCGCTGTGGAACACCTTGCGCACTTCCTCGGCCTTGACCTTGGTCACCGACCTGGCAGCCAGCAGCTCATCAACCACCCGGATGCACTGGCCCAGGGCGGTGTCCAGTTGCTTGGCGTCAGACGCGTCAGCGATATCACCCAGATAGGGAGCGATGAGGTACACGTAACGGTCCTGCAGCTTCAGCGCTGCCAGCGCGTCGAGGGCTTTCTGGAACCGATCGGCAGCGGCAGGGCTCATGCTCAATTTATCGAAATGAATCAGGCTCACACGATCAGTGGCCATTTTGACGAATCTCCGTTTCCTGGTACGGCCAGGCCCGCAAGCAGCAGCGCTTCTACGGTGCTCGGATGAGCGGGCCCGGGTAATGCCCATCAGGGTACCAGAACCCGAGGCAGAAAGGGCTATTGCCCCCAGAACTAAAAGTATTTGCCAAGTCGCGTAAGGGACGCCCCAGGGCGTTATCGGGACAGGGGCCGCCTTTTCCCGCGCAGGATAATCGCGCCAGCATTCCACCCCGCCGAGGCCGTCATCGAACTCGGTAGCCCACACAACAACAAGCCTGCTCGCGCAGGTAAGCCACAAAGGGGCCTCATCATTCATGGCAAAGGAACACATCACCGAAACGCTCGACCTTGGCGTGACGGACCCCTCGAAAACCGCAGAAGCCCGCCAGGACCGGCATTTCGAGGGCAAACTCGACGGCGTCGTGTTTGGTTTCACCAGCCTCCTGGCAATCGCGTTCGTGCTCTGGGGCTTCCTCAACCAGGCCAGCCTCGCCAGCAGCGCTTCCAGCGCGCAGTCCTGGGTCATTCTCAACTTTGCCTGGTTCTTCGTACTCACATCCACCTTGTTCGTGGTTTTCGTGCTGTGGCTGGCCGCCAGCCGTTATGGCCGGGTGCCACTGGGGCGTGATGGCGAGCAGCCTGAATTCCGCACGGTGTCCTGGGTGGCCATGATGTTCAGCGCCGGCATGGGCATCGGCCTGATGTTCTTCGGCGTGGCCGAGCCGCTGTCGCACTATGTGTCGCCGCCGCCGGGCTCGGCCACCGGGCAGACAAGTGAAGCGATGCAGGTGGCCATGGCCACCACCTTGTTCCACTGGACCCTGCACCCTTGGGCCATGTACGCCATCGTCGGCCTGGTGATTGCCTATGGCACCTTCCGCCGTGGCCGCTCACAGCTGATTTCCGCTGCCTTCCGCCCGTTGATCGGCAAGCATGCCAACGGCCCGCTAGGGCGCATGATCGACATGATGGCAATTTTCGCCACGCTGTTCGGCTCGGCCGCCTCATTGGGCCTTGGGGCCCTGCAGATTGCCGGCGGCCTGGAGTACAACGGCTGGATCGAGAGCCCCGGCAAGCTGTTCTACATCTCGATCATCACCCTGCTGACCATTGCCTTCGTCACCTCGGCGGTGTCGGGCATCGGCAAGGGCATTCAGTGGCTGTCCAACACCAACATGGTGCTGGCACTGGTGCTGGCAGTGTTCGTGTTCATGGTCGGCCCGACCTTGCTGATGCTCAACCTGCTGCCGACCTCGCTTGGCATCTACATCAAGATGCTGCCGGAGATGATGGCCCGTACCAACGCCAGCGGCGGTGAGCAAATGAACAGCTGGCTGGCCGGCTGGACCGTGTTCTACTGGGCCTGGTGGATTTCCTGGACACCGTTCGTGGGCATGTTCATCGCACGCATCAGCCGCGGCCGCACCATTCGCCAGTTCGTTACCGGTGTACTGCTGGTGCCCAGCCTGGTCAGCCTGGTGTGGTTCACCATTTTTGGCGGTGCGGCCATCGATGCCGTACGCGAAGGCGCGTTCCAGCTGGCCAATGGCGCTGTCAACAGCAACCACGCGCTGTACCAGTTGCTCGACAGCTATCCACTGGCCTCAGCGACCTCGGTGCTGGTGATGATCCTGGTGGGCATCTTCTTCGTTTCGGGTGCCGACGCCGCCTCGCTGGTGATGGGCACACTCTCGGAACATGGCACCACCGCGCCCTCGCGGCGCACGGTGATTTTCTGGGGCGCGCTGACCGGTACCGTGGCGGCGATCATGCTGGCGATTGGCGACCCGCGGGACCCGGGCGAGGCGCTGACGGGGTTGCAGAACCTGACCATCGTCGTGGCCTTGCCCTTTGTGGTGGTGATGGTGCTGCTGTGCCTGGCCCTGTACCGCGACCTGCGTAAAGACCCGATGATGCTGCGCCACCTGCGCGGTAACGAGCTGATCGAGAAGGCCGTGCTGTATGGCGCGGTGAAGCATGGCGAGGAGTTCTACATCGTGGTGCAGGAGAAGAAGGCTTCGGTGAAAGTGGCGACAGCGCCGAGCGAAGTCTCTGAAACCTGACTTTTCAAGTCTGCGCGGCCCCTTGTGACCTGCTCCTCCAGGGGACCGCGCAGACTTTCAGATGCTGACTATTCAAATTCCAGGCTGTAGCCCACCCCATAAACCGACCGAATCGGGTCATGCCCCGGCGTCACCGCAATCAGCTTGCGCCGCAGGTTCTTCAAATGGCTGTCCACCGTGCGGTCAGCCACCACCCGGTGGTGCTGGTAGAACAGGTCGCCATCGCTGAGCACCCGTGGCCCAGACTCCTGAAACCAGGGGTTGGTGCGTGGTCCGGAACTGAGAATGCGGGTTTCGATCCATTCACCGCCACGGCGAATGTTGCCGCTGTGCAGCGCTGCTCAGACATCGTTTGCGGTAGCCCCCGCGCGCATCGCCTGGCGCATCTCGGCAACCGAGGCCTCGCACGAGGCCACCGCACAACGCATGGCCAGGATTTCATCGGGCCCCTTGATCAGCCGGGCGAACTCGGTGACTTCCTGGCCGTTGTGTACCTGCACGCCCAAAGCGTCGAGGGCACGCAGGCCGGCCACTTCGATACGGTCCAAGGCCAGGCGGCGGTTGTTGCCAGCGTGGGTGCGCAGCAAGTCGTCGACCTGGGCGCAGAAGCTCCGGGCGTGCCGCCCGCGCAGCTCGCGATGCGCCGCGCGGGCGGCGCTCGATCTCACAGGCGCTGGAACACCCAAGGCAACAACAAAAAAAGCGCCCCATACGGAGCGCCAAAACATCCACCCAAACCAAAGGAGCTGTAACGCTACCCAGGTGAATTCACAGGATCGACAACGGGTACTCCACGATCAGCCGCACTTCGTCCAGGTCCGACTCGAACGCCGTGGCGCGGGTGGTGGCCTGACGTACGCGCAGTGACAAGTCCTTGGCTGCGCCGGTCTGCACCACGTACTTGACCTCGATGTCACGCTCCCAGCGCTTCTGGTCAGTCAGCGGGTTGCCGCCAGCATCGCGGCGCATGTAGAAGGTGTTGGCATTGGAGTAGTCGGCATCGGTGCCTTTACCGTAGCGCGTCATGAACGACAGCCCGGGAATACCGTAAGCGGCCATGTTCAGGTCGTAACGCCACATCCACGAACGCTCCTTGGGCGAGTTGAAGTCGCTGTACTGGATGGAGTTGTCCAGGAAGATCGAGTCGGACTGACGCAGGTAGTCGAAGTCGTCGTCACCGTTGTTGCGCTGGTGAGTCAGGGCCAGGGTGTGGGCACCAAAGCGCACGCCCAGCTTGGCGCTCCAGATGTCGTTGTCGAATGCGCCCAGGCGCTGCTGCCCCTCGTCAACCGCCTTGTAATAGTTGAAGCCGCCAATCAGGGCCAGGTCATCACTCAGCGGGTAGCTGAGGCTGGTGCCGGCGTAGTACTGGTTCCACACATCTTTGAGGCGGCTGCTGAACAGGCTGACGCTGACATGCTCATTGAGCGTGTAGTCACCCCCGCCGTAGGCGATCCACGGCGAATCGACCGGGCCGCCGTAGAAGGCCACGAAGTTCTCCCGCATATCGCTGGACACCGGCTGGCTCATGGCATGCAGGCGCCCGGCCTGCAGGGTGAGGTCCTTGATGCTGGTGTTCTCCAGGGTCACGCCACGGAAGCTTTCCGGCAGCAGCCGTGAATCGCCGGCGGCCACTACCGGGTTGGCCGAGAACACATCGCCCACTTTCAGAACGGTGTCGAACAGGCGCACCTTGGCTGCGCCACCCACCTTGGTGTATTCGTCGCGGGCCTGGCCGTCATGATCGACCGGCAGCACGTCGAACGAGCTGCGCCCGCCGTTGCGGCCGCCGCCGGTGTCCAGTTTTAGGCCGAGCATGGCGAACGCATCCAGGCCGAAGCCGACAGTGCCCTGGGTAAAACCTGACTCGAAACGGGCAATGACGGCGTGGGCCCAGGCTTCGGAATAGCCGTTGTCGGCTGCTTTGTCCGGGTTGTGTGTAGGGGCTGCGGAGTCGCGGTTGTCGCGGTTGAAATAGAAGTTGCGGTTGAGCACGTTCAACGTGCTGCCTTCGATAAAACCTTCTGCGGCGTCGTCCGCCGCCATGGCCAGGTTGCCGACGCCGGAAAGCGCCAGGCACGCAGCCAGTTTCAGGGGTGATCTGCAGGTCATCCGATGCTCCTTGAACGTCGTCTTTATAATTGTGTCGGCGGCCCGAGATTGACGGCCGACAGATAACGCCAAGGTGATCGGCGCATTACAATTGCGTCATCGTCGAGGAAGCGCTCTGGGTAGGGTTCTGCAACATCCTGCAGACATTTCCGACATCAGGTAGTGAACCTGCTGACAAAAAAGCGGTCTTTCGCTGACGGTCAACTCACCGACCGGTTCATCGGCCCAGTCACCGGGCCTACTTTTGTCCTGTTTCAGCGAAGACCCAACATGCCCGATTTCCGCCCAACCGCTTCCGCCCTCCCTGCCCTGCGCGGCGGCCTGATTGCCGCTCTGGTGGCCCTCGCCCTGCCAGCGCACGCCGAAGAGCCCGCCAGCGACGCACGCTGGGTCAGCGACAGCCTGAGCACCTACGTGCGCAGCGGCCCGACCGATGGCCACCGCATTGTTGGAACCCTCAAATCCGGGCAGAAGCTGACCCTGCTCGGCAGTCAGGGCAATTACAGCCAGGTGCGCGGGCAGAACGGCGATGTGGTGTGGATCCTCAGCAACGACCTGCAGGCCGTGCCGGGGCAGAACGAACGCCTGCCGCAGCTCGATGCCCAGGTCGCGGAGCTGACCGGGCAGCTGAAGACCATCGACGACAGCTGGAAGAGCCGCGTGCAGGGCATGCAGGAAACCCTGGATTCACGCAAGAAGCTGAACGACGAACTGGAGGCGCGCAACAAGGCACTGAGCGAGCAGCTTGACCAGAGCCAGTCGGACCTGCGCGATACCCAGGCACGCCTGGGTGACGAGAACAAACAGGTGATGATGCGCTACATGGTGTATGGCGGCAGCATTGCCGGGGCGGGGTTGCTGGCGGGGCTGATTTTGCCGGCGCTGACCCGGGGGCGGAAGAAGAACGACCGCTGGTTCTGACAGTGGGGCCATGCTGCACTGGCCTCTTCGCGGGTTCACCCGCGAAGAGGCCGGAGAAGGCTTACTTGCTACGCGCCTTGTTATAGATGGTCTTGGCTTGGTCCGCCGAGGCCTGGCACTGGGTATAGTCCTTCTTGCTCTGAGCATCCTTGGCATTTTGCATGTGGACTTTGAAGTCATGGGCCATGCCGCCATGCATCGCTTGGCCACTGGCCTTGTGGAAATCCTCAAGTTCCTTGATCTTGGCTGCACAGTTGCCCGCAGGGTCTGCGTGCACAGCAAAACTGAGGACGGAAGCAATCACCAGCAGAGGTATGCATTTCGTGGATTTCATGGAGCGTTCTCCTGGAAAACCATAGGGTTCGTCGAGGCCGGTTCGGCTCGACGCAGCCAAAAGCATAGTAGGCCCGTGCCTGCCCCGCACCCCGTCAGCCCAGCGGTCGCCCGGCTTAAGCCGGCATCAAGCCGCCGCCATGGCGCACCAGCGTTGCCGCGGCAAGGAAATCGCCCAGGCAGGTGAATGCGCCTTGGGTTTCGATCTGGATGTGGCGGCCATCCTGTCGAAAACTCCACGGTGGGCGTCACCGGAGCCTCCAGCGGCCTAGGGTTCGCCCTGGCCGAGGCGTCCTCGAACGCAGCGACAACGTGGTCGGCAACGCCCGTAGCCAGGCGCGCCTGGACCAGGCCGCTGCGCGTCTAGGCAACCCTTCGCGGTTTATCGGCGTGGCGAGCGACATTGCCGAGCCCACTACGGCGCAGCAGCTGTTCGCCACTGCACTGCAAATGTTTGGCGGCGTGGACATCCTGATCAACAACGCCGGCATCTTCATTGCCAAACCCTTTGCCAAATGCAGCGAAGCCGATGTTGACGCACTGGTCGGCACCAACCTCAAAGGCTTTTTCTACCCGGCGCAGGAAGCGGCGCGGGTCATGGCCAGGCAAGGGTATGGGCAAATCATCGCGATCACCGCGTCCATTGCACTGCAACCGGACACCCGCGTGCCGGCCCTGCTGCCGGTACTGGTCAAGGGCGGCCTGAACCAGGCAGTCAAAGGCCTGGCGCTGGAACTGGCGGCCAGCGGTGTGCAGGTGAATGCCGTGGCGCCGGGGATCATCGCCCCCCCCCTGCATGGCGACAATGTGCCGGGGATGGGCGCGTTGTCGCCCAGTGGCCGCACCGGCTCGCCCCAGGATGTGGTGGACGCCGTGCTGTACCTGGTCGATTCACGTTTTGTCAGCGGCGTCATCCTGCCTGTGGATGGCGGCAGTACCGCTGGCACCTGGCACTGACTTGAGGAGCGTTCAACCATGCCTTGTGTACATATTCGCGTAACTGACGAAGGGGTTACTTCCGAGCACAAGCGCCAGCTTATCGAGGGAACGCCCCGCCTGCTGAATGATGTGCTGGGCAAGCCGCCAGCCAGTACCTTTGTGGTGATCGAAGAGGTGCCGACCGATAACTGGGGGGTGGGCGGCGAGACGGTGACCGTGGTGCGGGCATGAGAGCGAGGGTAAAGCCGGCAATCGCTACTGCCGCAACCGCTCCAATGCCTGCAACACATACGCCGTGGCCCGCTCAATCTGGCCTTCCCGGCAGGCAATACCCAACTGCCTCCACAACCCGGGCCGCAGTGGCCGGCGTGCAACGCGCCGGTCCAGCTCGGCCGCCTCGCCCTCCTGCGGCAATAACGTCGCCCCGTACCCGGCGCCGACCAGGCTCTTGATCGCATCGTTGTAATTCAGCTCGATCCGAGGCTCGGGGTACAACCCCGCTGCCGCAAACCACTCCCCTGTCACTCGCGAGAGCTGGGTACTGCTGTCATTGAGGATCAACGCCCTTTGCGCCAGCCAGGCCGGGGTGACCCTGGCCGGTGGCTGCCAGTCGACCGGCACGTAGGCCAGGATCGGATCGCGCCGCCAGGGCGTCACTGTCAGCCCTTTGCCGGCGACTTGCGGCAAAGCCACAAGGCCGATATCCAGCGCGCCTTCACGCAAACGCGCCAGCGATGCCTGGGACGTCAGCACCTGAACCTGCACGTCGATCCCCGGGTGCTCCACGCGCAGGTGCTCCAGCGCCTGTGGCAACAAGTGAGCGATGGCACCGGTGGAGGCGCCCAGGCGCACCCGGCCAGTCAGCCCCTCGACCTGTCGGCGTACTTCGTCCAGCGCCAGGTCGGCGTCGGCCAGCAAGCGCCGGGCGCGGGCCAGCAGTGTTTCGCCAATGGCCGTTGGGCGCACCTGGCCGCGGGCACGGCTAAGTAACGGGGCACCGATACGTGACTCCAGTTCAGCCACATGCAGGCTGATGGTGGGCGGTGCCAGGTTGAGCTGGCGGGCGGCCTCGGCGAAGGAGCCAAGGTCACTGATAACCACCAGGGTGCGCAGGCGGTCGAGGCTGATTTCACGCATGGTCTGTGCTGGCCTTTTCATTCATGAAACATGAACATCAGCATCATGATATTCAAATTTCCATTAACTCAGCCACAGGCGAGCATAGGTCATCCCAACCCTACCGGACCCTGACCATGCACACCCCTGTTGTTTTCATCGATGGCGACCAAGGCACCACCGGCCTGCAGATCCATGCACGCCTGCACGGCCGCAGCGACCTGCGCCTGCTCACCCTCCCCGAAGCCGAGCGTAAAGACCCGCAATGCCGCCGCGAGGCCATCAACAGCGCTGACATCGCCCTGTTGTGCCTGCCCGACGACGCCGCCCGTGAGGCCGTGGCGGCGATCCATAACCCGCAGGTGCGGGTGATCGACGCCAGCTCGGCGCATCGCACCACACCGGGCTGGGTCTATGGCCTGCCGGAACTCGACGAGCAGCAAGCCGAGCGCATTGCCCTAAGCAAACGCGTCAGCAACCCAGGCTGTTACCCTACCGGCGCCATTGCCCTGCTGCGCCCGCTGGTCAAGGCCGGGTTACTACCCGCCGACTACCCGCTGGGCATCCATGCCATTTCCGGCTACTCCGGCGGAGGCCGGACGGCGGTCGAGCGCCACGAACACCCCGGCGCGAGCAAGGCACCGACCCTGCAACTGTATGGGCTGGAACTGGCGCACAAGCACGTACCCGAAATTCAGCAGCACGCCGGGCTGTCAGCACGGCCGGTGTTCATGCCCGGCTATGGGGCCTACCGCCAGGGCATCGTGTTGAGCATCCCGCTGCAACTGCGCCTGCTACCCGGCCAGGTCAGCGCTGACCAGCTGCAGGCCTGCCTGGAACAGCACTACCAGGGCGCCCGCCACGTACAGGTGATGCCGCTGCACCAACAAGGCGCAGCAGCCAACCTTGACCCCGAAACATTGAACGACAGCAACGACCTGCGCCTGGCACTGTACGCCAACCCCGAGCATGGCCAGGTATTGCTCACTGCGGTGTTCGATAACCTGGGCAAAGGTGCCTCGGGTGCTGCGGTGCAAAACCTCGACCTGATGCTCGGTGCATTAAAGGCACAAGGCTGACACGGCAAAACCGGTTAGACTGTACAACCCGCGCCTACACGGCGTGGGCTGTATTCACACCCGCCGGAGCCTGCCCCCCCGATGTTCATCCTGAGCCGCCTCGACAGCGTGCCGCCCGAGTCTTTCCAGAACCAGATCCGCGAACTGGTGATCCACAATGTCGGTGAATTGAGCAGTGTTGCCATCGCCGCCGACAACCCGCTGTACCCGCTGTACCAGTACGGCGTTGGTATGGAAGTGCACCAGTACCTGCAAGCGCTGGACGGCACCCGCGGCCTGGCCGTGGCGCTAACCCTGGCGCTGGTTGCCGAAGCGCCGGACCAGTTGCTTGGCTTTGCCCTGTCGCTGCCGGCCGAGGACGATGAGCAAGCATGCTCATTGGCATTTCTTGCCGTGCGCGACAGCCACCGCCGCCAGGGCATCGCACGCGCCTTGCTGGGCGACCTGCAGGCACGCCATGCCTGTGTGGAACTGAATGCCTTTGCCAATCAGGTGCCTTGGTTTGAGGCGATGGGCATGCAAGTGGTGGCCGCCAATGGGCCGCAGGTGCTCATGAGCAGTACCGGGCTGGCCAGTGGCGCATTGATCGGGCGGTTGGACATTGCGCCGATTTATCAGACGGCAGAAGTGCTGCAGATTCATACCTACCTGCTTAACCAGAAGGGTGAGGATGCGATGATCGAAGCCGAACAGATGCGCGATGAGCGGCTGGATGAATTGACCGTTCAGGCTCAGGAGTGTGTACGTCAGCGCAAGATGGTGCATTGATCTGAAGACCTCTTCGCGGGCAAGCCCGCTCCCACAGGTATTTGAATTCAAAGACAACGCTATACCTGTGAGCGGGTTCACCCGCGAAAAGGCCCCACTGGCCCCTCAGCCATGCACCCAGCGTCGATGCAGCCCTCGCGCCAAGGCATCCAGCACAAACCCCAACACGCCAATCAGCAGCACCATCGCCATCAGCTCGGAATACGCCAGCCGGTCACGCGTATCGAGGATGAAATACCCCAACCCCGCACTCACCCCAAGCATTTCGCACGGCACCAGCACGATCCACAGAATGCCAATGGCCAGCCGCACGCCGGTCAGCACATGGCCGATCACCCCCGGCACGATCACCTTGCACAACGTCTCCCAACGCGTGGCACTCAGGCTGCGGCTCAGTTGCAACCAGCGGGGGTCCAGCTGCCTGACCCCGGCCGCCGTGTTCAGCAAAATCGGCCACAACGCGGCGAACGCCAGCAAGAAGTAGATAGGCTGGTCACCCACGCCCATCAACATCACCACCACCGGCATCCACGACAGCGGCGATATCATGCGCAGGAACTGAAACGCCGGGGTGGTTGCCGCCTCCAGGTGCCGGTAACTGCCAACCAGCAGGCCCAACGGCACGCCGATGAGCAGTGCCAGCAACAGCCCGACCAGGATGCGCTTGAGGCTGACCCAGATATGCCCGTAGACCTCACCCTGCCCCAGCAACTCGAACAGGCTGTCCAGGGTTGCCGCCGGAGAAAAGCGCGCCGACAGCCCGTCAGCCTGGCCGAACACGGCAACGCCAGCCCACCAAAGCAACAACAAACCCAGCAATCCGGCCAGGCCAAGGCCGGCATGTACGACATGCGTTCGCATCAGACCGCAAACTCCTCGCTACGCTCGAAGTTGTCGGCAATGCCGAACACCGACGGGCCACCCACCGCAGCGATGGCATTGCGTACGAATCGGTCGTCGACCAGGTCGCGGGCAGTCTGCGCCGGATCAAGGCCGGCAAGAAACGCATTGTCGCCTTCGATCAGGGTGGTTTTCAGGCGTTTGACAAGTTCCTCGGTGTAGCTGGGGAACGGATACGGCTGGAAGTCGATGCGCTTTTCGTCCCACTGCTGATGCCGAATGGCACCGCTGGCAAGGTAGCCGGCGCGGTCCTCGGCGGCCGGGGCCAGCACCTTGGTCAGCACGGCAGGCTCATGCGGGGTGTACTTGTTGGGGCCGGCCTTGGACAGCAAGGCAGCGGCTTCGGCGCGGTGGTCGCGGGTCCAGTGCTGAGCCTTGACAATGGCGTTGACAACCTTCTGCGACCACTCCGGGCGGTTGTTCAGATCATGCTCATGCATGAACACCACGCAGCACGCGTGGTTGCGCCACACGTCGCCAGTAAAACGCTGTACGCGGCCAACCTTGAGGTTCTCGGCCAGGGCGTTGAACGGCTCGGCGACGATGTAGCCGGCAATGCGCTTGCTGGCCAAAGCGGGCGGCATGTCGGAGGGTGGCAGCACCAGCAGGTTGACTTCGGTGGCAGTCAACTGGGCGTTGGCCGGCTTCGACACTGGCGTCAGGCCGTTGTCGTTGAGCATCTGCTGCAGCACCACGTTATGGATCGAGTACCAGAACGGGATGGCCACCGTCTTGCCACCGAGCTGTTTCATATCGGTGATGTCCGGGGCCACGGTCAGGCCCGAACCGCCCACGTGGTTCCACGCCACGACCTTGGCCGGCACCTTGCTGCCGTAACGCGCCCACACCGTCATCGGCGACAGCAAATGGATGACGTTGACCTGGCCAGAAATGAACGCCTCGATCACCTGTGCCCAACTGCGTAACAGCACCGGGCGCTCGGCCTTGATACCTTCGGCCTCGAACAGGCCATTGTTGTGCGCCACCAGCAATGGCGTGGCGTCGGTGATCGGCAGGTAGCCGATGCGCACCGGCGCATCCGGCTCGGCGGCAGCGCGCGCCTGCAAGCTCGACAGCAATGGCAGCGCACCCGCCGCCGTAAGCAGGGCGCCCAGCTTGAGAAAATCGCGACGCGAAGAAGAGGAACAGCAGTCATCCATGCACATGGACAGCCTCCGAGGGCAACGGGGTTGGGGTAGGTTCTACGGTGCGGCTTGCCCGCCGAAGGGTTTTGAGGATTTCGATACGCAAGGCACCCAATTCTTCAACCCGCTGCGCGCGTGGTTGCGGCAGGTCGATGTGCCATTGGCCGAGGATGTGCGCTGGGTGGTTGCCCAGTAGCAGAACCCGGTCGGACAGCAGCAGCGCTTCGTCGATATCGTGGGTGATCAGCACCGCCGCCGTGTTGTGGGTGGCGATCAGTTGCAGCAGCAGTTGCTGCATGTCGGCCCGGGTCACTTCATCCAGCGCGCCGAAGGGTTCGTCCAGCAACAGCACTTCGGGCTGGCGGGCCAGGCAACGGGCCAGCGCCGTGCGCTGGGCCATGCCGCCGGACAACTGCGCCGGGTACTGGCCACGGGCGTGGGCCAGGCCCACGGCGGCAATCGCATGGTCGATACGCGCGCGCCGCTCGGCAGCATCCAGCTTCGGCTGGCGGGCGAAGTCCAGGCCAAAGGCAACATTCTTCTCCAGGCTCAGCCAGGGCAGCAGGCTCGGGTCCTGAAAGGCCACTGCCAGCCGTGGGTGCGGCCCCTGCAAGGGTTGGCCGCGCAAGGTCACACTGCCGCCACGGGGCTGCTGCAGCCCTGCCAGCACCCGCAGCAGGCTGGACTTGCCGACGCCACTGGGGCCAAGAATGCTCACCACCTCGCCCGGGGCCAATTGCAGGTCAAACTGCGCCAGCACTTGCTGCCAGCCACCCTCACCCGGGTAGCCCAGGCTGATATCGCAGGCTTCGAGCAACACGTGGCTCATGCGGCGCCCGCCTGGCGTTGCAGTTCGGCACGCAATTGCACCAGGCTGGGGGTAACGATCGGCACGAAGGCCGATTCGCGCCAGCGGCGGGCAAAGCCTTCGCCATATTCGCTGAGATAGGCCTTGCCACCGCTGGCCTGCAACTCCAGTTGCACGGCATCGGCGGCACTTTCAGCCAGGGTGATGCGCAACTTGAACAACGCCGCTGGCTGCTGCTGGAAGCGGCCATCGAGCAACCCCTGCTTGAGCTCGCTCACGGTGTTCTCCAGGCGCTCACTCAGTACCTGACGGGCTTCATCGAGGAACGAGGCACGCCCATGCAGATGCGCCTGCACCTCTTCCAGCGCCCGTCGCGCCAAGCCGATGGCCATCCCGCATTGCAATGCCAGGAAAGCCGGGCGTACCCGCGGCAGGAATTCGCGGGCGTTCTCGTGCAGCAACCAGTCACGCGCCAGCGGCACCTGGTGGAAAGCCAGCGCCGCCGTGTTGCTCGATTGCAGCCCCATCAGTTGCAAGTCATCGGAGCGCTGGAGGCCCTGGGCGTCTGATGGTATGGCGAGCACGAACGGCGTACCGCCGGCTTCGTCTTCGATGGCCGCCGCTACCACGAAGCCGCTCTTGCGCAGGTTGGTCACCCAGTGCAAGCGCCCTTCCAGGTGCCAGCCATCAGCTACCGGCCGGCCACGCACCTGCAGCGCTTCGATGCCGGACAGGAACTTCATGGCGTTGGACAGCCCGGTGGCACCCGCCAGTTCGCCCGTCAACAAGCGCGGCAGCAAGCGCTCACGCAATGGCTGGTTGGGGCTGTGTAACAGGTATTCAATAAAGGCACGCTGGCCCCAGCAGACGAAGGCTGAAGCCAACGAACGGCTGGCAATCGCGGCGATGGCCTCGACGGCGTCGGTCACCTGCCCGCCCGTGCCACCCAAGGCCGGGTCGACACCAATGCGCAGCAGCTGTGATTCGGCGATCTGTGCCAGCACCTGTTGCGGTTCGCACAGGCCCCGGTCGATGGCCTCGGCATTGGCATCCAGCCAGTGACGAAATGCGCAATCTTGCATGGTCTTGCTCCTTTGGGAACGCCGGGGCCGCCTTGCGGCCCATTCGCGGCACAAGGCCGCTTCTACAACGACCGCATCAAGGCCGCTATCACGGGTGAGTTACGCAGAAGGCTGCCAACGGTATTTGCCAAGCTCTTCATTGAGCGGCGTCTGGGCGAAAACATTAGCAAAGTTGCACAGGGTTGCGAGGCTCACGCCCAGAATCACCTCCAGTGCGTTGCCTTCGCTGAACCCGGCTGCGCGGAAGGCCTGGTAGGTGGCCTCGCTGACATTGCCACGGGTGGCGATCACTTCGCGGGCAAACGCGGCCAGGGTTTCGTAACGGGCGTCGGGCAGTTCGCCACGGGCGCGCAGGGCATCGACCACGTCCTGCGGCAGCTTGGCCTTGTTCAGTGCCACGGCGGTGTGGCCAGCCACACAAAAGTCGCAGCCGTGCTGGGTAGCGGCAATCAGTTGCACCACTTCACGCTCGGCCAGGCTCAGCTCGGACTTGCCGTTGAGCGCGGAAACGGTCACGTAGGTTTCCAGCGCCGCCGGGGCGTTGGCCAGCACACCCAGCAGGTTGGGGATGAAGCCTGAGTTTTTCTGGGCATTCTCGAGGAATGGACGGGCCGCTTCCGGGGCGCTCTGCAGGGTGTGTAAAGTAATGCGGGAGGACATGGAGTGGTCTCCTTTGATGGGGGTCACTACAGTCTGTTGGTTATAAGAATTACCCTCCATATTCATCAGTCGCCTTTCCTTGCTCCTGAGTGTTTGTATTAGATGATTTCGTCCAGCCACCTTGTCGATTGGTTATTAGAGGGCCTGGAGCTCGATGCCAGCCTGTTTCATGTCGGGCGCTACTGTGGCGGCTGGCACGCCAGCACCCAAGGCATGGGCCGCGCCAGCTTCCACCTGGTGGTGCAAGGGTATTGCTGGCTGCACCTCGACGGCGAAGCGCAACCGGTGCGCCTGGAAAAGGGCGATGCAGTATTCCTGTTACGCGACCTTGCCTATCGCTTGTCCAGCGACCACGACCCGGCCGACGCCTGTGCCCAACCGCGCCAGGCCATGCAGGCGCTGGACAGTGAGGCCAGTGACGGCGTAGGGCTGGTCTGCGGCTTCTTCCACTTTCAGTCCGGCCTGTCATCGCTGATTGTCGAGGGCCTGGCTGACTGGATCTTGCTGCACGCCGAAGACCCCGCCGGCAGTGCGGCGCGGGCGCTGTTCGAGCTGATTCTGGAAGAGTGCCGACGTACCGCAGGCCCGTCGCAGGCGTTGCTGGAGCGGCTGACGCACCTGTTGTTCCTGTACGTGCTGCGCCAGCAGGTCATTGCCGGGCAGTCACTGGGCGGGCTGGTCGCCCTCGCCCGCCAGCCGGCGTTTGCCGGTTTGCTGGAGCAATTGATCGAGCAACCGGGGCAGGCCTGGACACTGGAAAGCATGGCTGCCTGCACCGGCTTGTCACGCTCGGCATTTTTCAAGCGCTTCAATGAGCTGGCCGGGCAATCGCCGGGGCAGGTGCTGTTGGCTTTGCGTATGCGCCATGCCCGCCAGTTACTGCGGGCGGGGAATACCGTGGAGCAAGTAGGCGCGCAGGTGGGGTATCAGTCGGTGGCGGCATTTACCCGGGCGTTTGCCAAGGCGGTGGGGGTGCAGCCAGGCGCTTATCGACGGCAGCATGAAGGGCGCTGACCTGTACTGGCCTCTTCGCGGGCTCACCCGCGAAGAGGCCAGTACAGGCACCACATTCAGACTTGGCTGACAGGTATATCCCCGCCACCTTTACCTTCGCGCCGCTCTCCCATCCAGCTGTTCACCTGCTGCCCGAACTCGGCCGGCGCCTTGCGCCCGAACCGCCGGGCCAAGTCAAGAATGGTCTGCTGCGCCAGCGCTTCCTCCATGCGCTTCTGCGCCCCCAGCATCACCGCGTGGATCGCACAGGTGCCCTCGGTCGCCCAGCCAGGTGGCGAGCCGTCGAACAGGCTGCAGCGCTCACGCACCTCGCGACAGTCGAAAATCTTCTTCGGCCCGTCGATGGCATTGACGATATCCAGCACCGTGATTTCGTCCGACGGCCGCGCCAGCCGGAAACCGCCGCGTACGCCCTCGGTAGCCGCCACCAACCCGGCACGGGCCAGTTTGGTGAAAACTTTGGCCAGGTACTCCTGAGGCACACCCTGCAACTCCGCCAGGTCGCGCACGCTGGACTCGCGTGAATCGCCACGTTCGTCCACCAGGAACAGCAGGCAATGGATGCCATATTCGACGCCAGCACTGTAGAGCGACATGTCAATCTCCGACCAATATTGTCGCAAATAATACGCCGAACGCATTGGATGGGCAAAGCAGACAGTTGCCGCCTGTCGGTTCAGCCCACACCTCTGAGCCTGCAAATACAGCCATCTGATCCCTTTTCAGGCGGCGCGAGGCACCGGCGTGCTCGAAAAAAGACTTGCCGGGAGAAACTACGACCGATACAGTCGTAGTTATTCGAGCGGCATCCACCCGTCCTCGAAGCCCTCTTCGAACCTTGCGGAGCATCTACATGAAATCGAACATCCTCATCATCGGTGCCGGCTTTGCCGGTGTCTGGAGCGCCCTGAGCGCCGCTCGCCTGCTCGACCAGGCCCAGCGCGACGACCTGAGCATCAGCGTGCTCGCCCCGCAAGCAGAACTGCGTATTCGTCCGCGCTTCTACGAAGCCAACGCGCATACCTTGAAGGCCCCCGTGGGTGAGTTGTTCGAAGCCGTTGGCGTGCGCTTCATCACTGGCAACGCCGAGGCCATCGATGCCGATGCACGCAGCGTCAGCTACATCGACAGCCACGGCCAGCGCCAGCAGATCGCCTACGACCGCCTGATCCTCGCCGCCGGCAGCCAGGTAGCGCGCCCAGCAGTCCCGGGCCTGGCCGAGCACACGTTCGATGTCGACCAGATGGAATCGGCTGTTCGCCTGGAGCAGCACCTGACGGGTCTGGGGGCCCTGCCCGCTTCACCTGCCCGCAACACCGTGGTGGTCTGTGGCGGTGGTTTCACCGGTATCGAAACCGCCACCGAAATGCCCGCCCGACTGCGTGCCATCCTGGGTGACGATGTACGGGTGCTGCTGGTTGACCGTGGTGTCAGCATTGGCGCAGCATTGGGTGCTGGCATCAAGCCGTCGATCGTTGCGGCCTCGGAACAGGCCGGGGTCGAATGGCTGACCGATACCTCGGTGGTGGCTGTGGATGCAGGCGGCGTCACCCTCGACAACGGCGAATACATCGCCAGCAGCACCGTAATCTGGACCGTCGGTGTCAAGGCCAGCCCGCTGACCGCACAGGTTGCCGGCGAGCGTGACAACTTCGGCCGGCTCAAGGTCGATGACCACCTGAAAGTGGTGGGCCAGCAGCACATCTACGCCACCGGTGATACCGCCTGGGCCGCTGTCGATGAAATCGGCAACCACGCCCTGATGACCTGCCAGCACGCCATTCCCATGGGTCGCCACAGCGGCAACAACGCCATGGCTGACCTGCTTGGGGTTGCACCGGTGGTCTACCGCCAACCGAAGTACGTCACCTGCCTTGACCTGGGTGAATGGGGCGCGGCTTACAGCGAAGGCTGGGAGCGCGAACTGAAGCTGCAAGGCCAGGAAGGCAAGGACCTCAAGCGCCAGATCAACTCGGTATGGATCTACCCGCCCGCGGCTGATCGTGCCGTGGCCTTGGCTGCTGCCGACCCGATGATTGCGATCGTTTGACAGCAAGATCCTGACAAAACCGTCAATAAACGACGGTTTTGTCAATTATCTCGTTACATTGTTGGACTGTTCAATAATGATGGCCATATGGCATCATTCAAACCAAAAAAGTATTCAAGAGGGTGAGGCAACACTACTAATCCGCAGCGCATCAAGAGCCTGGCGCCCTACCGGTGACCCGGCTTTCCGACCAAGCTCCTGAGGCCTGCACGCCACCGTCAAGGAGCATTCCATGCAGTTACGGAATATGAAGATCGGCATTCGCGCTGCCAGCGTATTTGCCCTGTTGGGCATCCTGGTCCTGTTCATGGGCCTTATCGCACTCTATGAAACCCGCGAGATGGACAAGGCCACCGACGAGATCCGTGTCACCTGGATGCCCGCCGTGGTAGCCCTGGGTGACATCAGCAGCAACCTGGGCCGCGCACGGGCTTTCACCTTGCGCGCCGCACTGGACGACAACCCCGCCGAGCGCGCACGCAACCTGCAACTGCTCGAAGGCATCAACGCCGAGCTCAAAGGCGGGTTGAAAGACTACGCCGACACCATCATCGCGGCCGACGAGCGCGCCCTGTTCAACACCTTCACTGACGCACACCAAGTGTACCTCGACCTGCAGGTAAAAGTGCTGCAGGACATTGCCGCAGGCCGCATGGACGATGCCAAGCAGCAGATCAGCGGCCCCCTCACGCAGCGCGCCGACACCATGATGAAGGCCATGACCGCCCTGCTCGGCTATAACAGCAAGGGTGCCGAAGACGCCTCGCAGCGCAGCAGCGATGTGGCCGACGACGCGTTCACCGCCATCATCACCTCGTTACTGGTCATCATGCTTGCCCTGGCCGCCATTGCCACCGTGCTCACCCGCAGCATCGTGGTACCACTGGCCGATGCCGTGGCTGTTGCCGAACGCGTGGCAACCGGCGACCTCACCCGGGAAATTCGCGTGACCGGTCGCGACGAGCCAGCCTTGCTCTTACGCGCCCTGGCCCGTATGCAGGAAAGCCTGCGCGATACCCTGCGCAAGATCGCCGCGTCGTCCGACCAGCTGGCCTCGGCTTCGGAAGAGCTGCACACCGTGACCGAAGACACCAGCCGCGGCCTGCACCAGCAGAGCGCGGAAATTGACCAGGCGGCCACCGCCGTCAACCAGATGACCGCCGCCGTCGAAGAGGTCGCGAACAATGCGGTCAGCACGGCCGATGCTTCCAAGGGCGCCGACCAGACCACCCGCGATGGCCGCGACCGGGTCAATCAGGCACTGGCATCCATTCAGCATCTGGTGGCTGACGTAACGGGTACCTCGGCCGAAATCGAGCAACTGGCCAGCAATGCCAACGAGATCAGCCGCGTGCTGGATGTGATTGGCGCGATTGCCGGGCAAACCAACCTGCTGGCGCTGAACGCCGCTATCGAAGCAGCCCGCGCAGGCGAGGCGGGCCGCGGCTTTGCGGTGGTGGCAGATGAGGTTCGCGCCCTCGCCCACCGTACCCAACAGTCGACGGCGGAGATCGAGCAGATGATCGCCGGTATCCAGAACGGTACCGAGCGGGCGGTGACAGCGATGCACAGCAGCCAGGGGCGTGCCACCAGCACACTGGATGTGGCGCAAGGTGCTGGTCAGGCGCTGGAAGTGATTGCCGAGGCGATTGCGTCGATCAACCAGCGCAACCTGGTGATTGCCAGTGCTTCGGAGGAGCAGGCGCAGGTGGCCCGAGAGGTTGATCGCAACCTGGTGAACATTCGTGATCTGGCGATGCAGACGTCGGCGGGAGCGAACCAGACCAGTGCGGCGGCGCAGGATCTGTCGCGGTTGGCGGTGGACTTGAACGGCATGGTCGCGCAGTTCAAGGTTTGACCTGAAACAACAGGGGCTGCGTTGCAGCCCCATTTACAGCAAAAGTCATCTATCAGTCGTTGACACTCACAACCCGCCCCGACTCCTCGGCAGCCTTGCCGCGCGTCGCCAGGCAGTAATACAACGGCACCGTGACGATCAACCCGAACAACCAGGACAAGTCCGCCCCTTCGACAATGTTGGAATACGGCCCCACATACAGCGACGTATTGGCAAACGGCAGTTGCACCAGAATCCCGCACGCATAGGCAATGATCGCGTGGTGATTGAAGCGGCCATAGATACCGCCATCAGCACTGAAGATCGACGCAATGTCGTACTGCCCCTTCTTGATCAGGTAGAAGTCGATCAGGTTGATCGAAGCCCACGGCACCAGCACCAGCAGCAGCGCCAGGATCAGGCCGATAAAGTGGCCAATGAAATCCGCCGAGGCGTTCAGGGCAACCATCCCGCAGCCCACCAGAATCACCGATGCCAGGATCACCCGCACCTTGATGCTCGGCGTCCAATCGGCCATGAAGGTCTGGATCGCGGTGACGATCGACAACACCGCGCCATACAGGTTGAGGGCGTTGTGGCTGATGATGTTGAGCAGGAACAGCACCATCAGAATCGGGCCCAGCCAGCCGGTGGCCTGTCTCACCGCATCCATGGCGTCGGTGCCTTCCGGCACGCACAGCACCGCCACCGCTCCAAAGCTGAAGCACAGGATGGTGCCCAGGGTGGCGCCGAAGTACGTGGCCCAGAATGGCTTGGCGATGCCTACTTCACGCGGCAGGTAGCGCGAGTAGTCGGAGGTGTATGGCGAGAAGCTGATCTGCCAGATGGTGCCCAATGACACGGTGGCGATGAAGCCCGACAGGTTGAATGCACCACGGCTGAAGAAGTCGGCCGGCAGGTCTTGGGCGAACATCATGATGAAGCCGGCCAGCAGCGCCGAACCCATCACCCAGGTGCCGATACGGTTCAGAATATGAATGAAGCGATAACCGATCACGCCAATGGCAGTGGCGCTGAGGGCACCGATCACGATCGCGCCCGGCATCGGCACGCTTGGGGTGATGCCATGGATGGTCTTACCCGCCAGGACGATGTTGGAAATGAAGAAGCCGACATAGATCAGCGCGGTGAAGAACACGATCAGCAAGGCGCCGTAGCGGCCGAACTGGCCACGGCTCTGCACCATCTGTGGAATGCCCAACTGCGGTCCCTGCGCAGAGGCCAGGGCGATGACCACGCCGCCGACCAGATGGCCCAGCACAATGGCAATCAGCCCCCATAACAGATTGAGGTGGAATACCTGAACCACCATGGCGCCGGTGACGATAGGCAGTGGCGCAATGTTGGTACTGAACCAGAGGGTGAACAGGTCGCGCGCCTTCCCGTGGCGCTCGGCAGGTGGAACGTAATCGACCGTGTGATTCTCGACAAACTGGTGTTGCGACGACGGTTGGGACATAGGATTCAGCTCGAAAGGTCGTTTTTATCGTTGTAAGGAAACCGCATCCAGGGCGGCCTCTCAGCTGCGGACCATATTATGGTATTCCAAACTTTTGACAACACTGATCCGCACGAAAAAACGCCCGCTGATCTGCTCGCAAAACCCCTGCGACAAACCGCCTCACCGCTCAAAGCCGCTATTTTCGTGGCTTAGAGCCGTTCATCGTGAAAAATCAGGGT
This sequence comes from Pseudomonas sp. NBRC 111133, assembly GCF_001320605.1. Lineage (NCBI taxonomy): Bacteria > Pseudomonadati > Pseudomonadota > Gammaproteobacteria > Pseudomonadales > Pseudomonadaceae > Pseudomonas > Pseudomonas sp. NBRC 111133. Next base: position 204,501 of record NZ_BCBJ01000001.1, read on the forward strand.
TGAAAATTCCGCTTGCAAAATAGGTATTACGGTATACCATCAGACACATCAACGATAAAAACCGCGGACCACCGCAGCCTTTAGAGGTACACGAGATGATCGACGCAACCGTCTACAAGCACGTCCTGGGCTCCTTCCCGTCCGGCGTTACCGTCATCACCACCCTGGACGACGACGGCTCGGTTGTCGGCTTGACCGCCAGCGCTTTCTCTTCCCTGTCGATGGACCCGCCACTGGTACTGTTCTGCCCCAACTACACCTCCGACTCCTACCCTGTGCTGATCAAGCAGAAACGCTTCGCCATTCACCTGCTCTCGGGTGAACAGCAGGCTGAAGCCTATGCGTTCGCCAAAAAGGGCAAGGACAAGGCCAGTGGCATCGAGTGGACCCTGAGCGAACTGGGCAACCCCATCCTGGCCGGCGCCACCGCTGTTATCGAATGCGAACTGTGGCGTGAATATGAAGGTGGCGACCACGCCATCATGGTCGGCAAGGTGCACAACCTGATCGTCCCTGCAGAAGCGCCACGGCCGATGGTGTACTGCCGCGGCAAGATGGCCAGCCTGCCGGCCTTTGCCTGAAGCCTATTCTGAATCGAGCCCCCTGGCGCCTCCCCTGCCCGGCGCCAGCCCCTTTCAAGCGTTGAGGAAAGCCCCATGAAATTTTCGTTGTTCGTGCACATGGAACGTTGGGATGAACAGGTCAGCCACCGTCAGCTGTTCGAAGACCTGACCGAACTGACCCTGATGGCCGAAGACGGCGGTTTCAGCACTGTGTGGATTGGCGAACACCACGCCATGGAATACACCATTTCGCCAAGCCCGATGCCGCTGCTGGCCTACCTGGCCGCACGCACCGACAAGATCCGCCTGGGCGCCGGCACCATCATCGCGCCGTTCTGGAACCCGATCCGCGTGGCGGGCGAATGTGCCCTGCTCGACGTGATCAGCAACGGGCGCATGGAAGTGGGCCTGGCCCGTGGCGCCTACCAGTTCGAATTCGACCGCATGGCCAACGGCATGCCGGCCACCGACGGCGGCAAGGCGCTGCGCGAAATGGTCCCGGTAGTGCGCAAGCTGTGGGAAGGCGACTACGCCCACGACGGCGAAGTTTACAAGTTCCCCACTTCCACCAGCGTACCGAAGCCATTCAACGCCACCCCGCCGATGTGGATCGCCGCCCGCGACCCGGACTCGCACAACTTCGCCGTGGCCAACGGCTGCAACGTCATGGTCACCCCGCTGATGAAGGGTGACGAAGAAGTGCTGGACCTGAAGAACAAGTTCCAGGCCGCCTTGGACAACAACCCGGATGTGCCGCGCCCGCAACTGATGGTGCTGCGCCACACCCATGTGCACAGCCCGGCCGAGCCGGAAGGCTGGAAGGTCGGCGCCCAGGCCATCTCGCGCTTCTACCGCACCTTCGACGCCTGGTTCGGCAACAAGACCACCCCGGTCAACGGCTTCCTGGAGCCAAGCCCGGAGTCTAAGTTCGCCGAAGTGCCGGCGTTCGAGCTGGAGAACATCCGCAAGAACACCATGATCGGCACCCCGGAAGAGATCATTGCGCGCATCAAGTACTACCAGGCGCTCGGTGTCGACGAGTTCAGCTTCTGGTGCGACAACAGCCTGCCCCACGCCGAGAAGAAGAAGTCGCTGGAGCTGTTCATCAAGGAAGTGGTGCCGGCGTTCGCCTGAATTCCCATTGCCTGAACCATTGCGGGACGCGCCCGCTCACGTGGGCCCCTGCGGCCTGCATGAGCGGGCTTTTTTATGAAATCTGCGCAAGGCAGGAAGACTGTGCGATCCCTGTGGGAGCGGGCTTGCCCGCGAAGAGGCCAGTACAGACACGACAAGAATCAAGGCATCACGCCACCTTTCGTCTCCCAGCAAGAGAAATTTCAAGCCTCCTCTTGCACAACAAATATTATGGTATACCATCAGACAACAAGAGCTGATAACCCTCACCAGGAGCCACCCATGAGTTTCGAAATCCGCAAGATCGTCACCTACTCCGAAGAGACCCGCATCGAAGGCGGCAAGGCCACCGACAAGCCGGTGACCATGGTCGGCCTGGCCGTCGTGATCAAGAACCCATGGGCCGGTCGCGGTTTCGTTGAAGATCTGAAGCCGGAAATCCGCGCCAACTGCTCGGAGCTGGGTGCCCTGATGGTCGAGCGCCTGACTGCCGCCATCGGCGGTGCCGACAAGATCGAAGCCTACGGTAAAGCTGCAGTAGTGGGCGCCGATGGCGAAATCGAGCACGCCTCGGCGGTGATCCACACCCTGCGCTTCGGCAACCACTATCGCGAAGCGGTACAGGCCAAGAGCTACCTGAGCTTCACCAACAAACGTGGCGGCCCAGGCACCTCGATCCAGATCCCGATGATGCAGAAGGACGACGAAGGCCTGCGTTCGCACTACATCACCCTGGAAATGCAGATCGAAGACGCCCCGCGTGCCGATGAAATCGTCGTGGTCCTCGGCGCTGCCGACGGCGGCCGCCTGCACCCGCGCATCGGCAACCGCTACATCGACCTGGAAGAACTGGCTGCCGAAAAAGCCAACGCTCAATAACAACAACCAAAACGGGGCCGGGGCGTGGCGTGCTTACCCGCCGCGCCCGACCTTCAAGGAGCGCCCTCCATGATTCAGCCTGTCGCTGAACACACCCCAGCCGGCACCAGCTACCTGTCCGTCGGCCAGGGCCAACCCGTGGTATTGATCCACGGCGTGGGCCTGAACAAGGAAATGTGGGGCGGTCAGATCGTTGGCCTGGCCAACGACTACCGCGTCATCGCCTACGACATGCTCGGCCACGGCCAAAGCGCCCTGCCGGCTGCCGACATCGGCCTGGAAGGCTACGCCGCCCAGCTCGCCGAACTGCTCGACCACCTGCAAATCACACAAGCGACCGTGATCGGCTTCTCCATGGGCGGCCTGGTTGCCCGTGCATTTGCCCTGAACTACCCGCAACGCCTGGCAGCACTGGTGGTACTCAACAGCGTGTTCAACCGCACCCCCGAGCAGAGTGCCGGCGTTATCGCCCGCGCCGCCCAGGCGGCGCAGCTGGGCCCCGACGCCAACGTCGACGCCGCCCTGGACCGCTGGTTCAGCCGTGAATACAAGGCTGCCAACCCGGCACAGGTCGCCGCCATTCGCCAGGTACTGGCGAGCAACGACCCGCAGGGCTATCACACCACCTATTCGCTGTTCGCCACCCAGGACATGTACCGCGCCGACGACCTGGGCAGCATCCAGGTGCCGACGCTGATCGCCACCGGCGAACTCGACTCGGGCTCTACCCCGGCCATGACCCGCCAGCTCGCCGCCAGCATTCCGGGTGCGCACAGTGTGGTCCTCGCCGAGCAACGGCATATGATGCCGGTAGAAGCCCCGCGTGAAGTCAACAAGATGCTGCTGGACTTCCTCGCGCAAGCCCGCACCCTCACCGAATCCGCCAAGGGGATTGTTGCATGACCCTCGTTCGTTTCCAGATGTGCATCGACGGCCAATGGCGCGATGCCCAGAGCGGCAAGACCTTCGACAGCCTCAACCCGGCCACCGCTCAGGCCTGGGCGCAACTGCCCGATGCCGATGAAGCCGACGTCGAACTGGCGGTGCAGGCCGCCCAGCGTGCCTTCGACAGCAAGGAATGGCGCAGCATCACCGCCACTGCGCGCGGCAAGCTGCTGCGTCGCCTGGGCGACCTGATTGCCGAAAACAAGGAGCACCTGGCACAGCTGGAAAGCCGCGACAACGGCAAGCTGATCCGCGAAACCCGCGGCCAGGTGGGCTACCTGCCAGAGTTCTTCCACTACACCGCGGGCCTTGCCGACAAGCTCGAAGGCGGCACCCTGCCGCTGGACAAGCCCGACCTGTTCGCCTACACAGTGCACGAGCCGATTGGCGTAGTGGCCGGCATCATCCCGTGGAACAGCCCGCTGTACCTCACCGCGATCAAGCTGGCCCCGGCCCTGGCCGCCGGCAACACCATCGTGCTCAAACCGTCCGAGCACGCCTCGGCGACCATCCTCGAACTGGCCCGCCTGGCCCTTGAGGCCGGTTTCCCGGCCGGTGTGGTCAACGTGGTCACCGGTTACGGCCCAAGCACCGGCGCGGCGCTGACCCGCCACCCGCTGGTGCGCAAGATCGCCTTCACCGGCGGCGCCGCCACCGCGCGCCACGTTGTGCGCAGCAGTGCCGAAAACTTCGCCAAGCTGTCGCTGGAGCTGGGCGGCAAGTCGCCAAACATCATCTTTGCCGACGCCGACCTGGACAGCGCCATCAACGGCGCTGTGGCCGGCATCTATGCAGCCTCCGGGCAAAGCTGCGTGGCCGGTTCGCGCCTGCTGGTACAGGACGAGATCTTCGACGAGTTCGTCGAACGCCTGATTGCCCGTGCCAAGCGCATTCGCATCGGCAACCCGCAGGACGACGCCAGCGAAATGGGCCCTATGGCCACCGCCCAGCAACTGGCCGTGGTCGAAGGCCTGGTCGCTGCGGCCAAGGCCGAAGGTGCCAAGCTGCACATGGGCGGCAAGCGTGCTGAAGTCGAAGGTCAAGGCTGGTTCTACGAGCCGACCTTGTTCGAGTGCGACAGCAACGCGATGACCATCATGCAGGAAGAGGTGTTCGGCCCGGTTGCCGCGGTGATCCGCTTCAAGACCGAGGAGGAGGCACTGGAAATCGCCAACGACTCGCAGTTCGGCCTGGCCGCCGGCATCTGGACCCGCGACCTGGGCCGTGCCCACCGCCTGGCCCGCGACGTGCGCTCGGGGATTATCTGGGTCAACACCTACCGCGCCGTGTCGGCCATGGCACCGATCGGCGGCTTCAAGAACAGCGGCTACGGCCGCGAGAGCGGCATCGATTCGGTGCTGGCCTATACCGAGCTGAAGACCGTGTGGATCAACCTGTCCACCGCGCCGATGCCCGACCCGTTCGTGATGCGTTAAGAGGAACACGAGATGATCGAACCCGGCATCTACAAAGACGTGATGGGCTCCTTCCCGTCCGGCGTCACGGTAGTCACCACGCTGGACGCCGACGGCGCCATCGTCGGCATCACCGCCAGCGCCTTCAGCGCGCTGTCGATCGACCCGGCGCTGGTGCTGTTCTGCCCCAACTACGCCTCCGACACCTACCCGATCCTGCGCGACAGCAAGCAGTTCGCGATTCACCTGCTGTCCGCCGAGCAAACGGCCGAAGCCTATGCCTTCGCCGGTAAAGGCAAGGACAAGGCCAAAGGCATCGACTGGCACCTGAGTGAGCTGGGCAACCCGCTGCTGACCAAGGCTACGGCGATCATCGAGTGCGAACTGTGGCGCGAGTATGACGGCGGGGACCATGCGATCATCGTGGGCGCCGTGAAAAACCTGGTGCTGCCCGAGCAGCCAGTAACGCCGATGGTGTACCACAAAGGCAAGCTGGGCGCCCTGCCGCCCTTGGGCTGATCTTGGAATCGCCGGCGATGGGCCGCACAGCGGCCCCCGTTTCACCCCTTTTAAGGGGCCGCGCTAATCGTCTCCCCCTCGGTTGCGGCCCCTGTTTTCTTCCGGAGTACTGCACATGAGCAACGAAAAGTACGAGAAAGGCTTGCAGATCCGCACCCAGGTGCTGGGCGAGGACTACGTCAACCGCTCGATCCAGAACGCCGACGCGTTCACCCAGCCGTTGCAGGAACTGGTCACAGAATACTGCTGGGGCCACGTCTGGGGCCGCGAAGGCTTGTCGCTCAAAGAGCGCAGCATGATAAACTTGGCCATGATTTCCGCACTCAACCGGCCCCACGAACTCAAGCTGCACATTCGGGGCGCACTGCGCAATGGCCTGAGCCGTGAACAGATTCGCGAAATCCTGCTCCAGGTCGGCATTTACTGCGGCGTACCCGCGGCGGTGGACAGCTTCCGCCTGGCCCGTGAAGCATTTGCCGAAGCCGATGCGGAGCCAACCCGTTAACAACGGGCTGTTCGAACCACTGCATGGAAAGCCTCGGTTCGGGGCGTTCCGCGATGTTGGCGCAACAGCCTCATAAAGAGCGCACCTGATGAAACGCCAGCCACTCGACGACAGCTTCAAGGTCAACCGCAACCCCGTTACCCTGCGCGAAATCGTGCTCGACAAGCTGCGCGCCGCGATCATGAACTTCCACCTGCTGCCAGGCGACCGCCTGGTCGAGCGCGACCTCTGCGACCGCCTTGGGGTCAGCCGTACCTCGGTACGCGAAGCGCTGCGACACCTGGAATCCGAAGGCCTAGTGGAATTCGCCGACGCCAAGGGCCCGCGCGTCGCCATTATCACCCTGGAAGATGCCCGCGACATCTACGAGCTGCGTTGCGTGCTCGAAGGCCTGATCGTGCAGTTGTTCACCCTCAACGCCAAAGCCAAGGACATCCGTGCCCTGGAGCGTGCGCTGGAGGTCAACCGCGAGGCCCTCGAAGAAGGCGAACTGCAACAGGTGCTGGACTCGGTTCAAGGTTTCTACGATGTGCTGCTGGAAGGTTCCGGCAACCAGGTGGCGGCCCAGCAGCTGCGCCAGTTGCAGGCGCGCATCAGCTACCTGCGTGCTACATCTGTGTCGCAGGAAAACCGCCGGGGCGCCAGCAACCGCGAAATGGAAAAGATCGTCGAGGCGATCAAGGGTGGCGACCCGCTGGTGGCTCACCAGGCCTCGGTCGACCACGTCCGCGCTGCCGCCAAGGTAGCCCTGGACTACCTGCGCCAGAAGCAGGATGACAACGCCAAGGTACGCGACATTGTCGAGCCCCTGGCCCTGAAGGAACCCCGTATAGGTCGCTGATCATGCCCAACGCCCCGCGCTACTGCCCGCACTGCACCACGGAACTGGCCCGGGGCGTTCCCACAGGCGATACCCACGAACGCCTGCACTGTACCGGCTGCGGCTACATCCACTACGTCAACCCGAAGATCATCGCCGGCTGCATCATCGAGCGCGATGGCAAGTACCTGCTGTGCCAGCGCGCCATCCCCCCGCGCCCGGGCACCTGGACCTTGCCGGCTGGTTTCATGGAGGCCGGCGAAACCACCGAGCAGGCGGCGCTGCGCGAGGTGTGGGAAGAAAGCGGCGTACGTGCCGACATCGTTTCGCCTTACTCGATTTTCAGCGTGCCGAAAATCAGCGAGGTGTACATCATCTTCCGCGCCATCGCCATCGAAGAAACCGGGCAGTACGGGGCAGAAACGCTGTCGTACAAGTTCTTCGAACCGGATGAGATTCCGTGGGACGAGATCTACTACCCGGCGATCCGGCAGATACTGGAGCGCTACATCCTTGAGCGGCAGGCAGGGGTTTACGGTATTTACATGGGCAACGATGACTCTGGCAAGGTGCACTTCATTCGCTAGCCCGTACCGGCGAAGCGGCCGGCACAAGCCTGCACAAACCCCTCGCCAATCGCCTATTCTCGGTGCACCCTAAAGGCTTTATGCAAACGGACCGGCAGAGCACATGGCAAAATGGCTAGACGGCGGCGGACTGATGGCCGAACGCATCCGCAACCACGACTGGGCCGCCACGCCTCTGGGCCCGCTCGAACACTGGCCAGACGCTCTGAAAACCACCCTGGCCCTGTGCCTGGCATCGCGCTTTCCACAGGCCGTGCTGTGGGGCCCGGACCTGCTCACCCTGCACAATGACGCCTTCACCCCGATTCTCGGGCGCAAGCCCCTGGCGTTGGGCATCCCCTTCCGCGACGTGTGGCAGGAAGCCTGGGCGGACATCGGCAGGATGGCCGACCGCGCGTTGGCTGGCGAGGCGGTGTACATAGAAGACTTTCCGCTGACGATTAACCGCAACGGCGGCCCGGAACGCGCCTATTTCACCTTCTGCTACAGCCCCATCCGTGACCATGACGGCACGGTGTTGGGCATGCTCGACACCGTGACCGAAACCACGGCCAGCGTGATCGCCAACCAGCGCCTCAACTTCCTTGACCAACTCGGCCGCGCCGTGGCCGAAGCCACAGCCTCGGACCAGATACTGGCCACCACAACGCGTATGCTGGTGGAACACCTGGGGCTGTCCAGCTGCGCCTATGCGGTGATGGACCCGGACGAAGACGGCTTTACCATCTGCGGTGACTCAGTAGCCCACGGCGCGCCACGGCTGGTGGGCCAGTACCAGTTGCACGACTTCGGTCGCCTGGCGTTCAGCCGCCTGCGCAGCGGCCTGCCCCTGGTGATCAACGACAACCTAATTGAACTGGCTGCCGACGAGGCAGCCACCTTTCAGGCCATCGGCATCACTGCCACCATCTGCATGCCACTGATGAAAGGCGGTCGCCTGACCGCATTGATGGCCATCCATGACTGCGTGCCGCGCGAATGGACCGATTACGAACTGGCTTTGCTCAGTGAAGTCACCGAACGCTCCTGGGCCCACATCCAGCGGGTACAAGCCAATGCCAAAGTGCGCGAAGCCATGGCGGCGCTCGAAGCACTCAATGCCACCCTCGAACATCGCGTCGAAGAGCGCACTACCCAGTTACTGCACACCGAAGCCGTGCTGCGCCAGACCCAAAAGCTTGAAGCCATCGGCCAACTGACTGGTGGTGTTGCCCACGACTTCAACAATTTGCTGACCATCATCCGCTCCTCGCTGCATTTTCTGCAGCGCCCAAGCCTCGATGAAAAGCGCCGCGAACGCTACCTCAAGACCATGTCCGACACGGTCGACCGCGGTGCCAAGCTGACGGGGCAGTTGCTGGCCTTTGCCAGGCGCCAGGCCCTCAGCCCTCAGGTGTTCGAAGCCGGGCCACGGCTGGAAGCCATGGCCGACATGCTCGACACCGCCACCGGTGCGCGCATCCAGGTGGAGCTGCAGTTGCCAGAGGCGCCTTGCCACATCCGCGCCGACCTCAGCCAACTGGAAACTGCGGTGATCAACCTGATGCTCAATGGCCGTGACGCCATTGCAGGTGAAGGCACTTTGCAACTGCGCTTGCTGGCTGACCAGCGCCTGCCTGCCTTGCGTGGCCAGCCTGTGCAGGCAGGCACATTTGCGGCGATTTCGGTGAGTGACGGCGGTGTGGGCATTGCCGCCGAACTGCTGGAGCGTATCTTCGACCCGTTCTTCACCACCAAGGCGCCAGGCGAAGGCACCGGTCTCGGGCTTTCGCAGGTGTTCGGCTTTGCCAAGCAGTCGGGCGGGGATGTGCAGGTGCACAGCACCCCGGGTCAGGGCACCACGTTCACCCTTTATTTGCCTCAGGAGGCGCCGCCAGCGGCTCCGACGGCAGACACCATGGCCAGCCCACAGGCTCAGGCGCAAGGTGAGCAGCGGCGAATACTGGTAGTGGAAGACAACCCCGACCTTGGTAACTTCACTGCACAAATCCTTGAGGACCATGGTTACCAGATCAGCTATGCGCGTTCGGCCGAAGATGCCTTGGCCCAGTTGGCGGGGCCTGCAGGCCATTTCGATGCGGTATTTTCCGATGTGGTGATGCCCGGCATGGGGGGGCTGGCACTGGCCCGTGAACTGCGGCGTCAGCGGCCGCAATTGCCTGTTATCCTCACCTCGGGCTACAGCGAGTCGATTGCTGAGGGCGGGCACCAGGGCTTTGCCTTTCTGGCAAAGCCCTACTCGGCAGAACAGGTGTTTCAGATACTCGGGAAGGTGCTGGGCAGCTGAACCCGACAGCTCGCCTGACGGCTCAGCGACGCCCTTCAGCCAGCATGCGCACGGCCAGGCCCGCCAGCACAGTGCCCATCAACCAGCGCTGAACCTGCTGCCACAACGGTCGACCGGCCAGGAATACCGCAATGGAACCGGCCATGATCGCGATCAATGCATTGACCGAGACGCTGATGGCGATCTGCGTCGAGCCCAGCACCAGTGACTGCACCAGCACACTGCCGTGGCCGGGTTCGATGAACTGCGGCATCAGCGACAGGTACATGACGGCGATCTTGGGGTTCAGCAGGCTGGTGGCAAAACCCATGGTAAACAGCCGGCGCGGGCTGTCCGCCGGCAGGTCCTTGACCTGGAACGGGGAGCGACCACCCGGGCGCAGCGCTTGCCAGGCCAGGTACAGCAGATACAGCGCGCCACCAATGCGCAGTGCATCGTAGGCAAAAGGCACAGCCATCACCAGGGCGGTGATGCCCAGAGCAGCGCAGAATATGTAGATGACGAAACCCAGCGCTACGCCGCCAAGGGAAATCAAGCCGGCCTTGCGCCCCTGGCAGATCGAGCGGGAAATCAGGTAGATCATGTTCGGCCCCGGGGTCAGCACCATGCCGAGGCAGATCAGGGCAAACGTTAACAGTTGTGTGGCTTCGGGCATGGAGCACGTCCTGGTTGTGCTGTGAAAGGCTACGAGTTTATCTGAAGCCTTTTGAAACCGGTGAACTCAGTTGATCTGCCCCGCGATCAAGCCCAAGGCCACCGTGATCATCGCCACCCCCGACACCCGCCCGACCAGCCTGGCCGCCCCCGGCCGGGTGCTCAGCACCGCCTTGGCGCCATAGCCGACCAACGAATAGATCACCAGCGAGCTGCACAGGTGCACCAGGCCCAGCAGCAGGATCTGCAACGGCACCGGCCAGCTTGACTGCGGGTCGGTGAACTGCGGCAACAGGGCCAGGAACAGCAGGAACACTTTCGGGTTCAACCCGCTGACGCAAAAACCCTTCAACGCCCAGCGCGAGCCCGACTCCCCCTCACCGCCCTGCCCGGCCTCGGGCAATGCCGGGCTCAGCAACAGGTTGCCGCCCAGCCACAGCAGGTAGCTGCACCCTGCCAGGGTCAGCAAGGTCAGCGCCAACGGGTGGCCGGCCAGCAGGCTGCCAACACCTGCCGCTACCACCAAGGTGGCCAGGAAATGCCCCGACAGCATGCCCACCACCGCCGGCATCACCCAGCGCCCGCGCATGCCCGCCGAAATGGCGTAGGCCCAGTCTGCCCCCGGGGTAATCACGAACAGCATCGACACGGCCCAGAATGCCGTCAGAACACTGATAGCCACTTGAATCTTCCTTTTTCCACTGCTTAGGGATGCCGAAAGATTACGGATTCCGTCCGGGGATTTTCTTTCGTATATTTCCCCTCAGGGTTCAATTACTGGAAGATCCTTCTCAATGGATAGGACTGATCGAAAGATTCTTGCCGAACTACAAAAAGACGGTCGCCTCTCGGTGACCGAATTGGCCGATCGGGTGGGGCTCAGCCTGTCGCCCTGCCATCGGCGCCTGAAGGCACTGGAGGAATGCGGGGCGATCCTGGGGTATCACGCCCGCCTGGCGCCGAGCGCACTGGGGCTCAACTTCGCCGCGCTGGTGTTCGTGACCCTGCGGGAGGTCACCCGCCAGCCGGTGGCGGACTTTGAAGCGGCACTGGCCGAGATCCCGCAGATTGTCGAAGCACAGCGGCTGTTTGGTGACCCGGACTACCTGCTGCACGTAGTGGCCAAGGACTTGCCGGCGTTTCAAAAGCTGTATGACGAGAAGCTGACCAGCATTCCCAATGTGAAGCGCTTGAGCTCGACACTGGTGATGAAAGAGGTGATTCAGGATCGGTTGTTGCCGATGTAGCTGTTTTCTCCTGTTCTGGCCTCTTCGCGGGCAAGCCCGCTCCCACAAGTACAACGCAGCTTTCAGAAGCTGTGGTAATCCTGTGGGACCGGGCTTGCCCGCGAAGAGGCCGGCACAAGCTACCTTTTCTTCTGCCCTGAAAACGCGCATGGCGCACCAGCACAGTCCATCGCAAACGACCCACCAAACCGCGAACCCCTCTACTTCCAGCCCTCCCGCCAACTGGCACCCTCCTTGCTACCGTCACCCGCTTAAGCTTTTGTCAGCCTTAGGTTTTTTAAGGTTTATGGGTACATATTTACTAATTTCTCGTTATCCCCGCGCCCCGCATCATCGCTCCAACAAGAACGCGTCGCCCTTCGCCGGCACGCCCCCGGGCAGTTCCCGATGCCCTACCTTGCCTTGGAGTCAGTCATGACCAGTGCAGCCAATTCGGCACCCCTCATAGAAAAACACACGATCGGCTACGTACCGCCGGAAGACCGCCATGGAAAGGTAAGGGATCTGTTCACACTGTGGTTCGGCGGCAACATCGCGCCGCTGCCCATCGTTACCGGCGCGCTGGGCGTGCAGTTGTTTCACCTGAACTTGGTGTGGGGCATCATCGCCATCCTGGTCGGCCACCTGGTTGGCGGTGTGTTGATGGCACTGCACTCGGCCCAGGGCCCGCAAATGGGCATCCCGCAGATGATCCAGAGCCGCGCCCAGTTCGGTACCCTTGGCGCACTGCTGGTGGTGGTGATCGCCGGCGTCATGTACATCGGTTTCTTCGCCTCCAACATCGTGCTCGCCGGCAAGTCGCTGCATGGTGTGGTCGACGCCGTGCCGGTACCGGTAGGCATCCTCATCGGTGCGCTGGGCTCGGGCATCATCGGCATCATTGGCTACCGCTTCATCCATGTGCTGAACCGTATCGGCACCTGGGTGCTGGGCATCGGCATCGTGGTCGGTTTCGGCTACATCTTCACCCATGTGCAAAGCGACGACTTCCTCACCCGCGGCGGCTTCAACCTGGCCGGCTGGCTGGCCACCGTGTCGCTCGCGGCGCTGTGGCAGATCGCCTTTGCGCCCTATGTGTCGGACTACTCGCGCTACCTGCCGGCGGATGTGAAAGTCAGCTCGACCTTCTGGACCACCTACCTGGGCTCGGCCCTGGGCTCGAGCCTGTCGTTCATCTTCGGCGCCGTGGCGGTGCTGGCGATCCCGGCCGGCATGGATACCATGGACGCGGTCAAGCTGGCCACCGGTACCTTGGGCCCGATCATGCTGGTGCTGTTCCTGCTCAGTGTCATCAGCCACAACGCCCTCAACCTGTATGGTGCCGTGCTGTCGATCATCACCCTGGTGCAAACCTTCGCCTACCGCTGGATCCCGACCGCCAAGAGCCGCGCGGTGCTTTCGCTGATCGTGCTGTCGGCCTGCTGCGTGGTGGCGGTGTTCGCCTCGGCAGACTTCATCGGCCACTTCGTCGACATGGTGCTGGTGCTGTTGGTGGTGCTGGTGCCATGGACGGCGATCAACCTGATCGACTTCTACGCGATTCACAAGGGCGACTACGACATCCAGTCGATCTTCCAGGTCGATGGCGGCATCTACGGCCGTTACAACCCGCAGGCGCTGATCGCCTATGCCGTGGGCATCGTGGTGCAGATCCCGTTCATGAACACGCCGCTGTATGTCGGGCCGATTTCCGAGCACATCAACGGGGCTGACCTGTCGTGGCTGGTGGGCTTGGCGGTTACCTCGCCGCTGTACTGGTGGCTGGCTTCGCGTGACAGTGCCTACCGTCGTCGGCAGATGAGTGCCAAGTTGGCCATGGGGCACTGATTCAACCTGTACCGGCCTCTTCGCCGGCGTGCCCGCGAAGAGGCCGGTACAGACAACACATCAGTCAGAGGTTATACGCCCGCTCATTATGCTCCGCCAGGTCCAGCCCCTGCTCTTCCTCTTCCCGACTGGCCCGCAGGCCCACGGTCAGCTTGATGGCCCCAAGAATCGCCCAGCTCACCACGAAGCAATAGACGAAGGTGAACGCCACCCCCTTCAACTGCACCAGCGCCTGCCCTATAGGCGATACGCCCTCCACATAACCTCCCAACGCCGGTGCAGCAAACACCCCGGTCAGAATCGCACCGACCATCCCGCCCACGCCATGCAGCCCGAACACGTCCAGGCTGTCGTCATACCCCAATGCCTGTTTCAGTCGGGTCACGGCAAAGAAACAGATGGCCCCGGTCAACAGGCCAATCACTACAGCCCCCAAAGGCCCGACAAACGCACAGGCCGGGGTAATCCCCACCAAACCAGCCAGCGCGCCGGACGCCGCACCGAGGGCAGTCGGTCGACCATGCATCACCTTCTCGGTCAGCAACCAGCCGACAATCCCGGCGCAGGCCGCCACCATGGTCGCCAGCATCACCACCCCTGCTCCTTCGTTGGCCGCCAACCCCGACCCCACGTTGAAGCCAAACCAGCCCACCCACAACAACCCGGCACCCACTAGGGTAAAACCGAGGTTGTGGGGCGGCATGGCCACCTGCGGATAGCCCTTGCGCTTGCCCAGCATCAACGCCGCCGCCAAGGCAGCGACGCCGGAGTTGATATGCACCGCCGTGCCGCCGGCAAAATCCAGCACGCCCCAGTTGACCATCAGCGCCCCCGGCCCGCCCCACACCATATGGGCGATCGGCGCATACACCAGCACGAACCAGGCCCCCATGAACAGCAACGAAGCACTGAACTTCATGCGCTCGGCAAAACCACCGGCAATCAGCGCCGGGGTGATGATGGCGAACGTCAGCTGGAACACCGCGAACACACCTTCCGGGATCGTGCCCACCAGGCTGTCGTGGCCGATGTTCAGCATCAGCGCCTTGTCCAGGCCACCGATGAAGCTGTTGAAGGTCAACTGCCCCTCGACCATCCCCGTGGTGTCGACCACCAGGCTGTAGCCAAACAGCACCCAAAGGATGCCGATCACACCCGCTACGGCAAACAGTTGGGTGAACACCGAAAGGAAGTTCTTCGCCCGTACCATGCCACCGTAGAACAGCGCCAGGCCGGGTATGCACATCATCAGCACGAACATCGCGGCGCAGATCATCCAGGCGGTGTTGCCGGTGTCCAGGGTGGGTTCTGCGGCGTAGGCCAGCGGTGTCAGCGCGAACAGCACAACAGCAAGGGCAAGCTTCATGGAGTCACTCCTGTGCAATGAAAACCGCCGGCTGGCAGCCGGCGGTGTCGGGGGAGATCAGTACTGCGCCTGGCCCGGTACCCACGCAGTCCCCGCCAGCGGCACCCGTGCCATCGCTGCCGCTTCCACGGTCAACGCCACCAGGTCCTCCGGGTCCAGGTTGTGCAGGTGCGACTTGCCACACGCCCGCGCCATGGTCTGCGCCTCCAGCACCAGCACACGTAGGTAGTTGGCCAACCGACGCCCGGCCTCTTCCGGGTTCAGGCGCTTGGCCAGTTCCGGGTCCTGGGTGGTGATGCCGGCCGGGTCACGACCGTTCTGCCAGTCGTCATAGAAGCCGGCCGCCGAGCCAATCTTCTTCAGTTCGCTGTCCAGTCGCGGGTGGTTGTCGCCCAGGGCGATCAGCGCCGCCGTACCAATGGCCACCGCATCAGCGCCCAGTGCCATGGCCTTGGCCACATCGGCACCGTTGCGAATGCCACCCGATACAATCAGCTGCACCTTGCGGTGCATGCCCATTTCCTGAAGTGCCTGCACGGCCTGCGGGATGGCCGGCAGAATCGGGATGCCGACGTGCTCAATGAACACCTCCTGGGTCGCTGCAGTACCGCCCTGCATGCCGTCGAGCACGATCACATCGGCACCGGCCTTCACTGCCAGCTTGACGTCGTAGTACGGGCGGCTGGCGCCGATCTTCACGTAGATCGGTTTTTCCCAGTCGGTGATCTCGCGGATCTCGGCAATCTTGATCGCCAGGTCGTCCGGCCCGGTCCAGTCGGGGTGGCGGCAGGCACTGCGCTGATCGACGCCGATCGGCAGGGTCCGCATGCCGGCAACGCGCTCGGTTACCTTCATGCCCAACAGCATCCCGCCACCGCCCGGCTTGGCGCCCTGGCCGAGGACGATCTCGATAGCATCGGCCTTGCGCAGATCATCCGGGTTCATGCCATAGCGCGACGGCAGGTACTGGTACACCAGATACTGCGACTGACCGCGTTCTTCCGGGGTCATACCGCCGTCGCCGGTGGTGGTGCTGGTGCCAGCGATGGTCGCACCACGGCCCAGCGCTTCCTTGGCATTGGCCGACAGCGCGCCGAAGCTCATGCCGGCGATGGTCACCGGGATTTTCAGGTGGATCGGCTTTTTCGCAAACCGGTTGCCCAGCACCACATCGGTGCCGCACTTCTCGCGGTAGCCTTCCAGCGGGTAGCGCGACACGCTGGCACCCAGCAGCAGCAGGTCGTCGAAGTGCGGTACACGGCGCTTGGTGCCGCCACCGCGAATGTCGTAGATGCCGGTTTCGGCAGCACGCTGAATTTCCTGGATGGTCAGGCGATCGAAGGTGGCCGACTCACGCAGTACCGGGGGGAATTGTTCGCTCATGGGAATGCTCCTGGATCAGTACGCGCTGGCGTTGTCGACTTTGAAGTTGTACAGCTGGCGGGCCGAGCCGTAGCGTTTGAAATCGGCGGCCTTGTGGTCCAGGCCTGCCTTGTTCAGCAGCTCCTGCAACGCTGTAAGGTGCTCGGCGCGCATTTCTTTTTCGATGCAGTCCGAGCCCAACGACTGCACCGAGCCTTTGACGTAAATCTGCACCTCGTACAGCGAGTCGCCCAACGCATCGCCGGCATCACCACACACCACCAGGCGCCCGGCCTGGCCCATGAAGCAGCTCATGTGGCCGATGCTGCCGCCCACCACGATGTCCACGCCTTTCATGGAAATGCCGCAACGGGCACCGGCATCACCCTCAATCACCAGCAGCCCGCCATGGGCGGTGGCACCAGCGGCCTGGGAGGCACTGCCCTTGACCCGCACCGAGCCAGACATCATGTTTTCGGCCACGCCCACGCCCACGTTGCCATGCACCGTCACGCTGGCTTGCTGATTCATGCCGGCACAGTAGTAGCCCGCGTGGCCTTCGATATCCACCGCCACGGCGGCGTTGATGCCCACGGCCAGGTTGTGTTTGCCATCGGGGTGAGTCACCCGCCATTCGTGGTCCTGCACCTCGCCGTGCAGGGACTGGTTGAGCACGCGCACCGAAGTGCTGGAAAGGTCGATCGTTTTCATAAGGTTCTCCAGAGGTTCGGTGGCAGGTCAGGCGCTTTCGCGCTCCCAGACGTACAGGGTGGCCGGAGCCGGCTCCCAGACCTTGGCATGCTCAATGCCCGGCAGGCTGGCCAGGGCCTGGTATTCCGAGGCCATCGCCACGTAGTCGTCGGTTTCGGCCAGCACCGCCGGCTTGCAGGCAATCGGGTCGCGGATCACGGCAAAGCCGTTGCGGGTGCCGATGGCGAAGGTGAAGAAACCGTCCAGGTCTTCCAGCGCGCCATCCAGGGCCTGGGCCAGGGTATCGCCCTGCTGCAGGCGCCAGGTCAGGTAGCCGGCGGCCACTTCGGTGTCGTTATCGGTTTCGAAGCTGATACCTTCGCGCTTCAGTTCCTGGCGCAGGCGGAAGTGGTTGGACAGCGAGCCGTTGTGCACCAGGCACAGGTCGGCACCGGTGGAAAACGGGTGGCTGCCTTCCATGGTCACGGCGCTTTCGGTGGCCATGCGGGTATGGCCAATGATGTGGCTGCCCTTCATACCGGCCAGGCCGAAACGGCTGGAGATTTCCGCTGGCAGGCCCATGCCCTTGAGGATTTCGATGCTCTGCCCGGCGCTCATGATGCGCACGTCCGGGGCCAGTTCGCTCAGCGCCTGGCGGGCAGCCGATTCGCTGGTATGCACCTTGAGTACCGCCGCGCTGGCGTTCTGGAACCCGTCCAGCGAGCAGCCCAGGCGCCCCTCCAGCTGGCCCATCAGGGTTGTCCAGGGGTAGTCGATATCCGTGGCTTGCAGGGTCAACTTGACCCAGCCATCCGCCACTTCGTCGCCGTAGATGGCAAAGCCTGCGCTGTCCGGGCCACGGTCGGTCATGGCTTCGAGCATGGGTTCGAAGAGTTTGCCAAGCTGGGCCTCCAGCTCGGGCTTTTTCAGGTACAGACCTACGATTCCACACATAAAAGAGCCTCACTACGTTCGGCAGCAAGCTGTAAGGGGCAAGCTGCAAGTTGTCCGTAATAGAACGGGATAGTTATGTTCACCGCGCACTGGCTTTCTATTGCAGCTTGCGGCTTATAGCTTGCAGCTCAGAAAAACTCGGTGTAACGCTGGATTTCCCAGTCGGAGACATGGCGGCAGTACTCCACCCACTCCATGCGCTTGAGCTTGATGAACTCGTCGACGATCTCAGCGCCCAACACCTCGCGGAACAACGGGTCGGCTTCGAGCGCGTCGGCGGCTTCCTTCAGCGATTGCGGCAGGGTCTTGATGCCGCGTGCGGCAATTTCTTCAAGGCTGAGGTTGTAAAGGTTCTCGTTGCACATCTCGCCCGGCTCCAACTGGCGGTCGATGCCATCGAGACCCGCGGCGATGATCGCGGCGGTAACCAGGTACGGGTTGCAACCGGCGTCCGGCAGGCGGAACTCCAGGCGGCCATACGGGATGCGCACCATCGCCGAGCGGTTGTTGGCCCCCCATGCGACAAAGGCCGGGGCCCACGTCGAACCCGACAAGGAACGGCCGACCACCAGGCGCTTGTAGGAGTTGACCGTCGGTGCCGCGAAGGCACACAACGCCGGGCCATGGGCCAGGAGCCCTGCGGCAAAGTGGTAGGCCAGCTTCGACAGGCCCATGCCACTGCTGTCGGACGCGTCGTGGAAGAGGTTCTTGTTGGTGCTGCTGGCCAGCGACAGGTGGAAGTGCATGCCATTGCCGGCGCGCTTGGGGTCGGGCTTGGGCATGAACGAGCAGATCATCCCCAGGTCGTTGGCGATTTCACCGGCGGCCATGCGGAAGAAGGTGAAGCGGTCGGCCGACTCCATGGCGTCGCTGTAGGTGTAGTTGATCTCGAACTGGCCGTTGGCGTCTTCGTGATCAATCTGGTAGATGTCGAAGCCTACCGGTTGCAGTGCCTCGGTCAGGCGCTCGAGAAACAGCCGCGAGCGCGACAGGCCCTTGTAGTCGTAGCACGGCTTGTCGAGGTTGTCGGAGGCATCCACCAGTTGCAGCTTGCCGCCTTCGTCACGGCGGAACAGGCTGAATTCCGGTTCCAGACCGGTGTTCAAGGTCCAGCCCTTGTCGGCCAGGCGTTGCACCTGTTGTTGCAACACATAGCGGCTGTCGTAAGGCCAGGGCTGGCCGTTGACATGCCCCACGCACACCACCCGGCCATAACCCGGCTGCCACGGTACCGGGATCAAGGTGGAAAGGTCGCCACGGGCCATGAAGTCCGGGCCGTGCGGCTCCATGCCCATGCCGCAGATGGCGAACCCGGCAAAGCCGGCGCCCTCCTCGGCCACCATCTTCAGGCCCGAGACCGGCACCGATTTGGTCTTCGCCGAGCCATGGATATCGACGAACTGCGCCAGCACGTACTTGATGCCATGCTGGTCGAGGGTGCGCTGGGTTTCTGCTGGCAACATGGGTTGAACACTCCTGGGTAAGGGGCAATGATTCCGCATAAGAAACTTACTTTCCCCACAGGAATGCAATGCGCTTGCCAAGTTTGTCCGGGGGGTGGCCTTTGGGGATCAGTGCGGGCCTCTTCGCGGGCAAGCCCGCTCCCACAGTGGATTCGACGCAAAGCCTTGTGGGAGCAGCTTGCCCACGAAGAAGCCCGTACAAACAACACAAAACCCAAGCAGGTTTTTCTGTTCTATTTATGGGAAACTTGTTTTCACCCGAGGAAAGAAGCAGCCAACGCAGCTGCTTTTCGCACTTTCCCAGTGCGAAATCTTTATTCTTGAACTGAAACCGTGCAGGACATTCGATGTCGACCGAAACCGAACCGCGCCTTCGCCTGGAGCAGTACCTGGGCCTCCAGATCAAGCGCCAGCGCCAGGCCCAGTCCCTCAAGCTCGCCGACGTGGCGCGCATCGCCGGCATCAGCCAGGGCATGTTGAGCAAGATAGAGAATGCCCAGGTGTCCACCAGCCTCGACACCCTCAGTCGCCTGTGCGACGTCCTGGGCATGCCGATGGCCAAGCTGTTCAGCCAGTATGACCAACCCGACGGCAATGCCTTGCTGGTGAAGGCCGGCGAAGGGCTGGAGGTGGTGCGCCGCGGCACCGAGAAGGGCCACACCTACCACTTGCTCAATCACGCCAGGGGGCCGAAAAAGAACTTCGAGGCGTACATGGTGAGCATGGACGACGCCAGCGAAGAGTTCCCGACCTTCGCCCACCCGGGCACCGAATTCCTCCACTTGCTGGAGGGCGAGCTGGTGTACCGCCATGGCAACCAGCTCTATCACATGCATGCCGGCGACAGCCTGACCTTCGACGGTGAAACCCCGCATGGCCCCGAACAGCTGGTGCAGGTGCCCATCCGCCTGTTGTCAATCATGAACTACGGCGGAGAGTGACGCGGCGTAGCAAGGCAACTGCGGATATCGCGATCAGGCAAGCACACGTCACCCGCAAGATGGTTACCGCCGGCCTGGTGTTGGTGGTACCGACTTTCGACCTGCTGGGCAGCACCCGCCTGGCAGGCAGCGACTGGGTCGACCTGGCCTTGCTGGGTGTGTTCTGCACCGGGTTGTCGCAGTTTCTGTTCGTCAAGAGCCTGGAATCCGCATTGCCGGCATGATCATCGCGCTGGAGCCGGTGTGCGCGATTATCGGGGCATGGTGGTTGTTTGGTGACCAACCGAGCCTGCGCATGGCTGCGGGTGCTGCGCTGATCGTGCTGGCGACTTTTCTGGCTGCCGCGCGCAAAGCACCTGCGGAGCAAGGGGACACCAGTCGCTGCGCGCACTGAACATCTGTCCTGGGCGCGGCTCAACGCATGCCGCGCCTGCTTAACGAAAGGCTTACTTCTAGAGTTAGCGTCGCCTAAGGGGTGGAGAAGGCGGCGCTTCTGGTGGTCCATAGCGCTCAAGCATCCCATCAAACCGGTCAATCTCCCTTTGGAAACGCACATCCCACATTGCTTTAGCAACTTCAGGCCACGCTGACCCTGCTAGCTGCGGTCTCTCGTGCTGAGCAGCAGGAAGAGAGAAACTCCTAAGATCTCTTTTACTGACTTCGTAAGATTTATAATTTCCGAGTCCTCGTGCGGGTTTAAAAGGTCCCACGCCCAACACAAAGATATTCAGCTTCGCCTCATAGTGACCAACCGGCAAATGAAAAATGGGGCTGCCAGCCACAAAATCCGCTGCAAACCCGTTGGTTTCAAAATTGTATTTTAGATCCCATCGGGTGTACCCATAGTGCGGAACCCCGTGCTTATATAACCGTGCAGCTACGACACTCTTTTCCATCGCCCCCCGATGTATTCCCTTCGCCACTTTCCGGAAATGTAAAAGCTGTGGCTGCAAGCTTGATGGAAAACCCTCTTTTTGCAAAACATTGATATCCAGACTCATTTGAGGGTTCACTTGTCCCCTGGATGCATTTCTGGAAGACCCAGAAGGGTCAACATAATTCACAGGATCACCTGAGCAATAAGCATACGCATTTATCCCCCCGCTACCAAACGGGCTTATAGAGTCAGGGCTGGTAAAACGGCAGATTGAAGGGCTATACAGACGCCGACCATTTCCTAGCGGATACAAGCCATGCACTGCGTCACGCCGCTGTCCGGCGAATCCGATAATGGACGAATGTTGTGACAGGTCAGAGAAACCGTAAACCGTATAGGCTAGATCAAGGTTCGGACGACTCTGGAGGCTTACACTCCGAAGAAGACAATCCATGGCAAAACTATCCCAAGCCTCAGATGCCTTCACCCTACATAGACATTCGTGGTTTAGAAACTGATATTTTTACTAGGTCAGTCATTGCTTACTCAACGTTGCAATCTGGCCTGTTGACGAGAAGCATGAGCCGCGAGCGAATTGCACAACTGCCCGATGACGGCTGGCGAAAAACGCGCAGCGCGGATTTCCAGGAACCTCGCCTAAGCAAGAACCTCGCTTTGGTAGAAGTCATGGCAGATATCGGTGCAGGCACGGGGTCGGTGCGGCGGCTGTAGCGATCGCTTGGGTTCTGCGTAATCCCGCAGTATCCGGAACTATCGTAGCCGCACGCCGCCCCAACCAACTTGCCTGCCAACACACAACTCAAGAAACCGCGCGGCCGCCCGTGACGGGGCAGCTGCATGCGGCACCAGAATGGAAAACCGACGCACCAGCGCCTGCGGCGTAACCTGCAGCCGGTGCAGCGCCCCATCTTCATGGCGAATGGACATCGCCGACACAAAGCCAACCCCCATCCCGGCCCGCACCGCCTCCTTCACCCCTTCCACCCCGGCAATCTCCAGCGCCACGCGCATCGCCACCCCCTCACGGGCAAACGCCCGCTCGACGATTTGCCGCACACCCGAGCCGCTTTCGCGCAGCACCAACGGGCAGGCGCCCAGTGACGCCAGGGTCTGCTGATCACTGCCAGCCAAGGGGTGGCCACGCGGCACGATGGCCACGATCTCGTCCTCACGCCACGCCGTCACTTCCGTGCCCAGCGGTAGCTCCTGTCCTGGCGGGCCTTCGATCAAGGCGATATCGACACTGTCCAGGGCGGCAACAACTTCCGCCGTGTTGCCTTGTGAAGTGGTGACCAGTACGTCTGGATAGCGCCCGTGAAAATCGGCAATCAGGTAAGGCAACAGGTAGCTGGCCGGCGTGGTGCTGGCACCGATGCGCAAGGTCCCGCGCTCCAGCCCGCGCATGGCTTCACGCAGCCCCTGCGCCTGACGAAAGGTTTCACGCAGGCGCTCGGCATGGGCGAGCAGTTGCTCGCCAGCCGCCGTCAACCGCACACCACGGCCGGCACGTTGATAGAGCGGCTCGCCAAACGCCTCCTGCAACAGCTTGAGCTGGCCGGACACAGCCGGCTGCGACAAATGCAGGGCCTGGGCCGCATGGCTGATGTTGCCATGCTCGGCAACGGTGGCGAACGTTATCAGCTGTTCCGGGGTCATGGATGAAAAATATCAGCTATTCGGATATTTGCCATCCTAAATTACGATTTTTTATAAGTTTATAACCAGATTAACGTAGGCCTTGTCGAAACACCTTTCCGGAGGACTCACATGGCCACGGTTCCGTCCAACCCTGCTTTTGCACCTACCCTCTCTACCCGAGGGCGGCTCAATGGCATCCTGTTCGTCGCGTTGTTCGCGCTCGCGGTCACTCAGCTGGCCGCCATGCCCGCCATCGCCAACCTGGGCATCAGCCCGCTGATCGTCGGCATTGTCGCCGGTGCGCTGTATGGCAACGCGCTGCGTGACGGCGTACCGGCTAGCTGGGCGGCGGGTATCAACTTTTCTGCGCGCGGCCTGTTGCGCATCGCCGTGGCCTTCTTTGGCCTGCGCGTCAGCCTGCAGGAGATCGCCGAAGTCGGCTGGTCGGGGCTGATCGTGTCGCTGCTGGTGGTATCCAGCACGCTGCTGATCGGCCTGTGGTGCGGCATGAAACTGTTCAAGCTGGACCGCGACACCGCCTTGCTGACGGCCGCCGGTAGCGCCATCTGCGGCGCCGCTGCGGTGCTGGCCTTCGAATCGGCACTGCGCAGTGCCCCGCACAAGAGCGCCATGGCAGTCGGTAGCGTGGTGCTGTTCGGCACCTTGTCGATGTTCCTGTACCCACTGGCCATCAACGCCGGCTGGCTGCACCTCGACACGATGGGCGCAGGGTTGTTCCTGGGCGGCACTATTCATGAAGTGGCCCAGGTAGTTGGCGCCGCCAGTAACGTAAGCCCTGAAGCCACCCATATCGCAACCATCGTCAAGATGACCCGGGTAATGTTGCTGGTGCCGGTACTGCTGGTGGTAGGCCTGTGGATCAGCCGTACGCGCAAAGCCGGCCAGGCGCAGGGCAATGGGCGTATCGCCATGCCCTGGTTCGCCTTCGGCTTCCTCGCCCTGGTGTTGGTGAACTCGTTGCAGGTGCTGCCGGGTAGCGTGACCCAGGCGGTGAACAGCCTGGACACCTTTGCCCTGACCATGGCGATGACGGCGCTGGGGATGGAAACCCGCTTCAGCCAGATCCGCCAGGCTGGGCCAAAAGCGCTGGCGACCGGGGCAATTCTCAACCTGTGGCTGGTCGGGGGTGGTTTGGCGATTACACTCGGCGTGCAGAAGCTGTTGGGCTGACTTGAGACCGGGTTGGCTTCTTGGCGGGTAAAAACGCGAAGAAGCTAAGCCGGTCTCAAGCTTTTTCACCAGCCCTCTCGTTGCCGCCCACATTTCTCGGTATGGTGTTGTCAAAGAAGGATGTTTTACCCGCACAGGAAAGACTTAGATGCCTCAACGCAATGTCATCAATGCATCCGTCAGCCCCAAAGGCAGCCTGGAAACGCTGTCACAACGTGAAGTGCAGCAACTGAGTGAAGTCGGTACCGGTAGCCTTTACACCCTATTCCGCCAGTGCGCCCTGGCCATCCTCAACACCGGCGCCCACGTCGACAATGCCAAGACCATCCTCGAGGCCTACAAGGACTTCGAGGTAAAAATCCACCAACAGGACCGCGGGGTCCGCCTGGAGCTCCTGAATGCCCCGGCCGACGCCTTCGTCGATGGCGAAATGATCGCCAGCACCCGTGAAATGCTGTTCAGCGCCCTGCGCGATATCGTCTACACCGAAAGCGAACTGGCCAGCCAGCGCATCGACCTGGAAAGCTCCCAGGGCATCACCGACTACGTTTTCCACCTGCTGCGCAACGCGCGCACCCTGCGCCCGGGCGTGGAACCGAAAATGGTGGTGTGCTGGGGCGGCCACTCGATCAGCACCGAGGAATACCAGTACACCAAGAAGGTCGGCCACGAGCTTGGCCTGCGAAAACTGGACGTGTGCACCGGCTGCGGCCCTGGCGTGATGAAGGGGCCGATGAAGGGCGCCACCATCGCCCACGCCAAGCAGCGCATGCACGGCAGCCGTTACCTGGGCCTGACCGAACCGGGCATCATCGCCGCCGAAGCGCCCAACCCTATTGTCAATGAACTGGTGATCCTGCCGGACATCGAGAAGCGCCTGGAAGCCTTCGTACGTGTCGGCCACGGCATCATCATCTTCCCGGGCGGTGCCGGCACGGCCGAGGAGTTCCTGTACCTGCTGGGCATCCTCATGCACCCGGACAACCACGACCTGCCGTTCCCGGTGGTACTCACCGGCCCGCGCAGTGCCGAGCCTTACCTGCAGCAGTTGCATGCCTTTGTCGGCGCCACCTTGGGTGAAGCGGCGCACCGGCTGTACGAAATCATCATCGACGACCCGGCGGAAGTTGCCCGGCACATGGTCGAAGGGCTCAAAGAGGTCAAGCAGTTCCGCCGTGAGCGTAACGATGCCTTCCACTTCAACTGGCTGCTGAAGATCGAGGAGAGCTTCCAGCGCCCGTTCGACCCGACCCACCAGGCCATGGCCGAGCTGGACCTGCGCCGCGAGCTGCCGCCCCATGAACTGGCAGCCAACCTGCGCCGGGCATTTTCCGGCATTGTTGCGGGTAACGTGAAAGACAAGGGCATCCGCCTGATCGAGGAGCATGGGCCCTACCAGATCCACGGCGACAGCGCCGTGCTGGACCCGCTGGGCCGGCTGTTACAGGCCTTCGTCGATCAGCACCGGATGAAGCTGCCCGGCGGCGCGGCGTATGTGCCGTGCTACCAGGTGGTGGCCTGATAGCCCACACCATCGGGGCCGCTTGTCGGCCCCAATGGTCTATTGGCTAAGGTCTGCCATCGGCCGCTCTACAAACCGGATACTGTCCCGCCCACTGCGTTTGGACTGGTACAACGCCACATCCCCCTGCTCGATCAATGCCGCCAGGCTGACCGGTGGCTGGTCGAACAGGTTGGCACCGATACTCAAGGTGACCGCCTGCGGTGTAGGCACGGTCTTGCTGGCGTACTGCTGGAACTGTTCACGCAACAGCCCACCCAACTCCATGACCCGCTCACTGCTCGCCCCGCACAGCAAGATGACGAATTCATCACCGCCCAAACGCGCTGCCAGCGAGCGCTCGGGCAGCACCGTGCGAATGAGTTCGCTCAGGGCAATCAGCAAGCGATCACCCGCGATATGCCCGTGAAGATCGTTGACCAGCTTGAAGTTATCGATGTCGATCAGCAGCAAGGCCCCGGGTTGAGCCGGGCTCACTTCCTTGAAGAAATGCCCGGCCCGCACTTCCAGCGCGCGGCGGTTGTAGAGCGCAGTCAACGGGTCGCGCGCGGCCAGCCGGGCAATCCGCTCCTCGCGTCGATAACGCACGGTACCGGTCATCGACAAGGCAATCAGCATGATCGCCATTGCCCCTTCGACCAGGGAAATCTGGATGATCAGCCCGCCAAAGGTGGCCAGGTCAATCAAGGTGCCCGGCGTGATCGCAATGACCGCCTTGGCCACGTAGAACAGCCCGTGGAGCAGCAACACATAGCGCAGCTGCACCGCCCCCACGCTCAGCGACTTGCCGTGCGGCCGCAACAGAAGGCTGGCCTTCAGCGTCAGTGCGGCCACCAGCAGCGAGTTGACCATCAACATCACCTTCGACCACTGCGGCCCCACGGGCAGCAAAAGCAAGGCGAACCACACGACCACAACCAATAACCAGGCCCGCGACAAACGGTCCTGGGTAAAACGCAACACGCCCATCAGGAAAAACCAGTGCGCAACCACCAGCAAGCCATTGGCGAACCAGATGCCGATGAACAGCAAGCCGATCCCGCGTAGCAAGGCCAGAACACAGCCGACAGTAATGGTGGCAAAACCTGCACTCCAGAACAGCAAAGAGGTTTCGCGGACGCTGCGCCACTCAATCGCCAGGTACAACGCAGCAGCTGCTGCCAGGGCGACCGAGATGGTCAGCATCGTGGATGGATCTAGCGCCATATACGCATTGGCCTATCTGGTTAACGAAGAAAAGGCCCGATTGTATGCGCTCGTGATGACTTTTCAGAGGGGCCTTGCACGGTTGCCTGCAAATGATAGCCCAGCCCCTGTCCATGGTCGTACGCAAGCAATATCATATTGACATCAAGCTGTCGTGTTCACCACTCAAATCGCGATGCATTCACCCAAGAAAGCTCCCCAGTTGCCCGCCCGTGAGCACTCAGGCGGTCCGAGTCACACATGCACAGGCTTAGCTAAGGTCGCCGAGCCGGCACGGTCCTTGTAGGCGCACGCATCGCTTTTGGAAGGGTGCAAGGGCTCAGAGCACCCGCTTGATCAACGGCTCCAGCCGGCTAAAGCGCAGCCGCCGCAGAAACTTGCGCACTTCCTTGGGATGTTCGGCCTTCACCCCCAGCGCCGCTGCAGAGCCGATTTTTGGCGCGTACCTGCGCAGTTGGTTCAACTCCGCTGCCCGTGGCGCCAGCCACTGCCCCTGCGGGTCATCGATGAGCAGGCCGTTCTCAAGGTCCAGGTTGAACCCGCGAGGGTTCAGGTTGTTGCCGGTCAGCAGCGAATAGCGCTGGTCGACCCACACACCCTTGGCGTGGAAGGTATGCCCGGGATCGTTCCAGATCCGCACTTCCAGCTGGCCACGGGTAATGGCCGCGTGGCGGCGCCGGGCGAAGGCTCGCAGGTTGTCTTCATACAGATAAGGCAAAGCGCCACTGGCACTGAACGGCTCACCGGGGGCGATGTAGAAGTCGTTGGCGGTGCGGTCACCCACGATCAGCTCAACATGCACGCCCCGCTCCAGCGCATGATCGAGCTCGCGCATCACCACCCGTGGCGGGTTGAAATACGGCGTGCTGATGATGATGTGCGTGCGCGCCGCCGCCAGCAGGGCACACAGCGCCCGGTTCAACGGGTTGCCACGGCCCACCCCCAACAGTGGCACCACCCGCAAGCCCTCCCCAGGCACCGCGGCCGGTGCCTCGTACGCCATGCGCCGCAACCGCGCACGCAAGCGCCGGATGTCGCCGCGCAGGCTACGGGTGGCGGGTGGTGCGGGCACGTCGAGGCGCGGTGTGGCGGTGTGGTGCAGCAGGCGCCCTACCAGGCCGACCATGGCGTCGGCCAGCGCCGGCGACTGGAACAGGTGATAGCGGTCCAGGCGATAACGGTCGAAGCGGTGCAGGTACACGTTATTCAGGCTGGCGCCGGTGTAGATCACACAGTCGTCGATAATGCTGCCCTTCAGGTGCAACACACCAAACAACTCGCGGGTCTGCACCGGCACCCCGTGAATGACGATATCCAGCCCGCGCAACTGGCGCTGGGCCTGGTACCAGGCGGCGTTACCCGGCTGGCGACCGGCCCCGAGCAGGCCACGGCGGGCACGGAACCAGTCGACCACGATGGTAATTTCCAGGCCCGGCCGCTCGGCCTTGGCCTGGTACAAGGCATCCAGCACTTCCTGGCCGGCCTCGTCTTCCTGCAAGTACAACGCAACGATGACGATGCGCCGGGTTGCAGCGCGGATGCGCTCGAACAGGCAGGCGCGGTAGGCCTTGGCATCGGGCAGCACCTGGATCGACTCGGGCGACATGGCGTAGCCTGGCAATGCCGCCAGCATGGATTCGGGGTTCACGAACGATCACCTTCTCTGTGCAATCACTGTCGGCCCTGCCAGCCGGCGGGGCCATTCCTGGTCGCTGCGCCGGGGGTGTAAGATCGACCCGGCAACGACCTATAACAACAAGAACCACGCGAGGCTGTATTTTCTCACTGCCCCTGACGAACTATGCCTCAGCTTGCACAGGAACAGCGCAATGGTCCACCCCGCTTCTGCAACCCCATCGCCGTCTATTGTAAAGAGTTGTTCCGCGAAGACCTTCGGCTTTCTGATTTTGCCCAACTTCACCACCATCGGCCTGGCCTCGGCGGTAGAAACCTTGCGCATGGCCAACCTGGCCGCGCGCAAGCCACTGTATCGCAGTGTGCTTATCGCAGCAGACGATGCGCCAGTGACGGCCAGCAACGGCATGCGCGTCTTGCCCGACTACAGCATCGCCAACGCGCCCGCACTGGATGCTCTGCTGGTGGTGGGTGCCAACCCCATCGACCGTAGTCGTGGTAACCGCCCGTTGATCGACTGGTTGCGCCAACTGGCCCGCCAACACATGCCTTTGGGCGGTATCTGTACCGGCAGCTACCTGCTGGCCAAGGCCGAGCTGCTCAAGGGCTACCGCTGCACCATCCACTGGGAAGACTTGCCGACATTGCAGGCACACTTCCCCGGCATCGTGATCTCCAGCCAGCTGTTCGAACTGGACCGCGACCGCTATACCTGCTCGGGCGGTGTGGCGGCCATGGACATGATGCTGCAACTGGTAGCCCGCGAGGCTGGCGGCCAGGACATCGCGGCCAAGGCTGCCGAGCTGTTGCTGTGCGACCGCATGCGTGGCGAGCGCGAGCGCCAGCGGGTGCCGCTGCGCACCCTGTTGGGCAGCGCCCAACCCAAGCTGAGCCAGGTGGTGGCGATCATGGAAGCCAACCTGGAAGAACCGCTGGGGCTGGAAGAGCTGGCCAGCCTCAATGAAGTGACCGTGCGCCAGTTGGAGCGGCTGTTTCACAAGTACCTGCAGCGCACGCCCAGCCAGTATTACCTGGAGTTACGGCTGTCGAGAGCGCGGGAGTTGCTGCTGCGCAGCGATGTACAGGTGCGTGAGGTGGCACTGGCGTGCGGGTTCAGTTCGCCGGCGCATTTTTCCAAGAGTTATAGCCGGTTCTTCGGGTTGTCGCCGCTGGGGGAGCGACGGCAGGCCTCGCTGCACTGATTCAAGTTTTGTATTGGTTTTACTG
Organism: Pseudomonas sp. NBRC 111133; assembly: GCF_001320605.1. Classification (NCBI taxonomy): domain Bacteria; kingdom Pseudomonadati; phylum Pseudomonadota; class Gammaproteobacteria; order Pseudomonadales; family Pseudomonadaceae; genus Pseudomonas; species Pseudomonas sp. NBRC 111133. Next base: position 233,976 of record NZ_BCBJ01000001.1, read on the forward strand.
GCCTCTTCGCGGGTAAACCCGCTCCCACAGGGACCGCACAATGCTCAGGCCTGTGGGGTTCCTGTGAGAGCGGGTTTACCCGCGAAAAGGCCAGTACAACTAATCTTCAAGAGCCGAGTGCGCCGTTTCCCGACACATCAGCATGGCAACCAGCGCCACCAGTGCCGCCGCCAGCAAATACCCCGCCGGTGCCAGCTTGCTGCCGGTCACCTGGATCAGCCAGGTCGCAATGAACGGCGCAGTCCCGCCAAACAGCGCGTTGGCCAGATTGAAGCTCAGGGCAAAGCCACTGAAACGCACCCGGGTCGGGAAAATCTCCGCCAGCAGGCACGGCAAGGTGCCGTCGTTCATTGCCAGTATCGCCCCGAAGCAAATCTGGATCGCCAGGATCACCACCAGCGGCTGCCCATCGAGCAGGCGGAACAACGGCACGGTCAGCCCCAGGAACAACAGCGACGCCACCACCAGCATGGTCTTGCGGCCAAACTGGTCGGACAAACGCCCCATCAGGAAGATCAAGCCAATATAGGTGGCCAGCGACACCGTCGAGGCAATGAACGAATCCCGCTCGCTCATGCCCATTTCAGTAGACAGGTAGGTCGGCATGTAGCTCAGCAGCAGGTAGAACGCCACGGCGTTCAGGCAGGTCACGCCAATGCCGATGCCCAGGCTGCGACGGTGTTGGCTCATCAGCTCGCGTATTGGCGCCCGCGCCATGCAGGCTTTGTTTTCCAGGCGCTGCTCCATCTCCAGAAATTTGGGGGTGTCCTGCAGGCTCATGCGGATATACCGCCCGACCAGGCCAAACGGCGCCGCCAGCAGGAACGGCAGCCGCCAGCCCCATTCATGCAGGGCTTCGTTGCTGAGCAGTTCGTGCAGTACCGCCACGAATGCCGCCCCAAACAGCAAGCCCGCCGCCGTGCTGGCCGGCACGATGCTGGTGTACAAGCCGCGCCGGCCAGGCGGTGCGTATTCAGCCAGAAACGCGGCGGCACCGGCGTACTCGCCCGAAGCCGAAAAGCCCTGCACCAGGCGGATCAGCAACAGCAGGCAGGGTGCCCACAGGCCGATTTGCGCATAACCGGGCAACAGGCCAATGCAAAAGGTGGATACCGACATGATCAGGATCGACCACGACAGTGCGTTGCGCCGGCCATGGCGGTCGCCAAAATGCCCCCAGACGATGCCGCCCAATGGCCGCACCAGGAACGACAGGGCAAACACTGCAAAGGTGGCCAGCAAGCCGGTGGTCTTGTCGGTTTGCGGGAAGAAGGTGGCGGCGATGATGGTGGCCAGATAGCCGTAGGCGGCGTAGTCGAACCACTCGACGAAGTTGCCCATGAAACTGGCCCGGGCGGCCTTGCGCAGGGCCTGGCGTTCGGCACTGTGCGCGGGGCCGTCGACGGTGGATGGGTCAAGTGTGGTGCTGGACATGACGGGTACCCTCTGGTTCTTTTAATTGGAGGCAGGGTCTGGTGGTCATACAGTGATTTTTTTGTTGTCTGGGCTGGCCTCGTCGCGGCTGAAGCCGCGACGAGGCACCGCCGATGCTTACTTGCGAATGATGTTGTGCTCCGGCCCATACGGGAACTTGGTGATGTTCTCGGCGCCGCTGTCGTTGACGATCAGGATGTCATGCTCGCGGTACCCACCTGCCCCCGATCGCCCTTCAGGCAGCATGATCATCGGTTCGATCGACACCACCATGCCCGGCTCCAGCACCGTGTCGATGTCTTCGCGCAGCTCCAGCCCGGCTTCGCGGCCGTAATAGTGGCTCAAGGTGCCGAACGAGTGGCCATAACCGAAGGTGCGGTATTGCAGCAGGTCGTGGCGCAGGAAAATCTCGTTCAGTTCACGGGCGATATCGCTGCAGCGCATGCCCGGACGTACCAGCTTCAACCCGGCCTCGTGTACCTCGACGTTGGCCTGCCACAGGCGCAAGTGCTCGTCCGGGCAGTGGTCGAGGAACAGTGTGCGCTCCAGCGCGGTGTAGTAGCCAGCGATCATCGGGAAGCAGTTGAGGCTGAGGATTTCACCCTTGCCCACACGGCGGCTGGTTACCGGGTTGTGCGCACCGTCGGTGTTGAGCCCGGACTGGAACCAGGTCCAGGTGTCCATCAGCTCGGCATCGGGGAAGCGCCTGGCAATTTCCCGTACCATCGCCTGGGTGGCATGCAATGCCACTTCATACTCAGGCACTTGATCGCGCAGCGCCTCTACCACCGCCGCACCGCCGATATCGGCCACCTGCGCGCCATGGCGAATCAGCGCCTGTTCCTCGGTCGACTTGATCATGCGCATGCGCATGCAGGGTGCACCGATGTCTACCAGCTCGGCCTTGGGGTAGCAGGCGCTGAGCTTGCCGTGATTCTGCAGGTTGAGGTGGTCATGTTCCACGCCAATGCGCGAGGCCAGCGGCAGGGCCTGCTGAATGGCGACGAAGAAGTTGTCGCGCTGCCAATCGGTGTAGACGATGTTGTCAGTGCCCACCGTGCGCCGCCAGGGTTGCCCGCCGTCGATGTTGGCACTGATCGAGACCACCTTGTCCTGGGTGATCACCAGTGCATACGGGCGGCCGAACGAGCAGTAGAGAAAATCGCTGTAGTAGTTGACGTTGTGGTACGACGTGAAGATCGCCGCTTCGATGTCCTGCTCGTCCATGTAGGCCCGCAGCCGGGCATGGCGGGCCGCATATTCCTGGGCCGAGAAGGTTGGCTGCACCTTGTCGCCATTGCGGATTTTCAGGGTTTTGGGCATTTGCATGGTCGGGGTTCCTTGTCGTTGTGAGCACGCTGTTCAGGCTTGCCGCCTGAGAAGCATTGCAACAGAACCGACGAGGACGCTTTTGTATCTATCCGACCTGGAATTGGCGGGATGGCCACTGCCCCTGGGGGCTGCTTTGCAGCCCATTCGCGGGCATGCCCGCTCCCACAGGTTCTTCGCAGCCCTGAAAGGCGGCGCTGTACCTGTGGGAGCGGGCTTGCCCGCGAATGGGACGCAACGCGCCCCCGTTTCCAGCGCTGCTATTTCAGGTCAAAGCGGTCCAGTTCCATAACCTTCTGCCAGGCCGCAACGAAGTCCCGGACGAACTTATCCCCCCCATCACTGCTGCCATACACCTCACTCAACGCCCGCAACTGGGCATGCGAACCAAACACCAGGTCAACCCGGCTACCGGTCCACTTCACCTGCCCGGTCTTGCGATCGCGGCCTTCGAAGCTTTCGTTGTCTGCCGAAGTCGCCTTCCATTCCACGCCCATGTCCAGCAGGTTGCGGAAGAAGTCATTGCTCAAGGTGCCGGGCTTGTCGGTGAACACGCCCTGCTTGCTGCCGCCATGGTTGGCGCCCAGCACGCGCAGGCCACCGATCAGCACGGTCAGCTCCGGTGCGGTCAGGGTCAGCAACTGGGCCTTGTCTAGCAACAGCTTCTCGGCCTTGACGCTATAGCGAGCCTTGGTGAAGTTGCGGAAACCATCGGCCAACGGTTCCAGCACGGCAAACGATTCTACATCGGTCTGCGCCTGGGACGCATCGACACGCCCCGGGCGGAACCCAACGCTGCCACTGTAGCCGGCATCCTTGGCGGCCTTTTCAACGGCGGCGGTACCTGCCAGCACGATCAGGTCGGCCATCGAGACCTTTTTACCGCCATTGTTGAAGTCGGCCTGAATCTTCTCCAGCGCCGCCAGCACCTTGTCTACACCCTGGTTTGCAGCCCAGCCCTTCTGCGGCGCCAGGCGCAAGCGGGCGCCATTGGCACCACCGCGCTTGTCGGAGCCACGGAAGGTCGAGGCCGATGCCCAGGCGGTGGAAACCAGCTCGCCCACGCTCAAACCCGATGCTAAAACCTTGGCCTTGAGGGCCGCGATGTCTTGTTCACTGACAGTGGATGCCTCAGCTTTGGGCAACGGGTCCTGCCACAGCAGCTCTTCATTGGGCATTTCCGGGCCCAGGTAACGCGCCAGCGGGCCCATGTCGCGGTGGATCAGCTTGTACCAGGCGCGGGCGAACGCATCCGCCAGCTGCTCGGGGTTGTCCTTGAAGCGGCGGGCGATCGGTTCGTAGATCGGGTCGAAGCGCAGCGCCAGGTCGGAGGTCAGCATGGACGGTGCGTGCTTTTTCCCCGGGTCGTGCGCATCCGGTACGGTGCCTGCGCCCTTGCCTTCTTTTGGCCGCCACTGATGAGCGCCCGCCGGGCTTTTGGTCAGCTCCCACTCGAAGTTGAACAGGTTGTTGAGGTACTCGTTGCTCCACTTCGTCGGGGTCGACGTCCAGATCACCTCCAGCCCGCTGGTGATGGCATCACCGCCCTTGCCGCTGCCGAACGTGTTCGCCCAGCCCAGGCCCTGCAGTTCAAGGCCTGCGGCTTCCGGCTCGGGGCCGACGTTGTCGGCGGGGCCGGCACCGTGGGTTTTGCCGAAGGCGTGTCCACCTGCAATCAGCGCCACGGTTTCTTCGTCGTTCATGGCCATGCGGCCGAAGGTCTCGCGGATGTCCTTGCCCGAAGCCACCGGGTCGGGGTTACCCTCCGGCCCTTCCGGGTTCACGTAGATCAGGCCCATCTGCACGGCGGCCAGCGGGTTTTCCAAGTTGCGCTCGGCCGACAGGTCGCGGTTCTGCTCTTCGCCATGTTTGGCCGGCTCGGCCACCAGGTCACCCTGGCCTGGCGGCTGGGCCTTGACCTGGTCCTTGCCGTAGCGGGTATCGCCCCCCAACCAGACCTTTTCCGAACCCCAGTACACGTCTTCATCGGGCTCCCACACATCGGCGCGCCCGCCCGAGAAGCCGAACGTCTTGAAGCCCATGGATTCGAGAGCGACGTTGCCGGTAAGCACGATCAGGTCGGCCCAGGAAATCTTGTTGCCGTACTTTTGCTTGATCGGCCACAGCAGGCGCCGGGCCTTGTCCAGGCTGACGTTGTCCGGCCAGCTGTTGAGCGGGGCGAAACGCTGCTGACCCGAGCCCGCACCACCCCGACCATCGCCAATGCGGTAGGTACCGGCGCTGTGCCAGGCCATGCGGATGAACAGCGGGCCGTAGTGGCCGAAGTCGGCGGGCCACCAGTCCTGCGAATCGGTCATCAAGGCGGTCAGGTCTTTTTTCAGGGCTTGGAAGTCCAGGCTCTTGAACGCCTTGGCGTAATCGAAGTCCGGGTCAGGGCTGGACTTGGACGAATGTTGGTGAAGAATTCTCAGGTTGAGCTGGTCAGGCCACCAGTCACGGTTGGTGGTGCCGCCACCTGCGGTTTGATGGAACGGGCATTTCGATTCGTTCGACATCTGCGGGTACCTTTGGGTCGGTTATCCAGATTTCCGGTCTATGCCAGGTGTTCTTTCAGCCGAGCGCGTGGGCTCGTGCTACCCCTCATCAGGTCTACACGGGGCTTGCGAAGCTGTCACGGCGGGCCGGTGCGGTCTTGCACGCAGGTGCTGACACACCGCCCCCTAGCGCAATTCGCGGGGCCAAGGGAAAGACTAGCCGAGCTTGGGCAGACTTCTAATAGAGTGGCTGTTAGGGGGTGATAGGCTGGCTCTGTCAGGCGTTGGCCGGCACATCCATACAAGGCAAGCAGGCCGCCCCCATGCTTCAATACATCGCCAAGCCCTCTACCCCCGGAACCCGAGCCCAATGAACCGCAACGACCTGCGCCGCGTCGACATGAACCTGCTGGTGCTGTTCGAAGCCCTGATGATCGAACGCAACCTGACCCGCGTGGGTGAAAAACTGTTCATCACCCAGTCCACCGTCAGCGCCGCCCTCGCCCGCCTACGCGAGCTGTTCGACGACCCGCTGCTGATCCGTAGCGGTCGGGCCATGGAGCCCACGCCAAGGGCCATGCAAATCTTCAGGGAGCTAGGCCCGGCCATGGACGTGATTTCCGCCGCCATCAGCCGAGCCCGCGAGTTCGACCCGGCCAGCAGTTGCAACGTGTTCCGCCTGGGCCTGTCGGACGACGCCGAATTCGGCCTGTTCCCGGCCCTGCTGCAGGCCTTGCGCGAAGAGGCCCCGGACATCAGCGTGGTGGTACGGCGTGCCAACTTCCTGCTGATGCCCGGCTTGCTGGCCAGCGGTGAAATTTCGGTGGGTGTGAGCTATACCACCGACCTGCCGGCCACCGCCAAGCGCCGCAAGCTGCGTAACATCGGTGTGCGGGTGCTGCGTGCCGACGACAGGCCCGGCCCGCTGACCCTCGACGAATACTGCGCCCGCCCGCATGTGATGGTGTCGTTCTCCGGCGACATGAGCGGCAATATCGACCTGGACCTGGCGCGCATCGGCCGTTGCCGCAAGGTGGTGCTGGCGGTGCCGCAGTTCGGCAGCCTGCGTGCCCTGCTACGCAATACCGAGATGATCGCCACGGTGCCGGACTACGCCGCCTGCGCCCTGGCCGACGACGGCAGCTTGCGCGCCGACCCGGCGCCGTTCGATATCACCGAGGCCGAGCTGTCGATGGTGTGGAGCGGCGCCCAGGACAACGACCCCGCCGAGCGCTGGCTGCGCGAGCGCATCCTGCAGTTTATGGCTCGGTAGGTGCCTGACTGAAGAAGTTTGGCGCTTGTGAGATCGAGCGCCGCCCGCGCGGCGCTCGATCTCACAGGCGCTGAATACATCAAGGCGGGCGACTACCAGCCCTGACATTGTCGCAGCGGCGAGCGCCTCATTTACGCCGCTGCATCCACGCCGCCCCCAGCCCACTGAGGCAAATCACCGAAATACCCACCAGGCTCAAGGTATCCGGCACCTGGCTGTAGATCACGAACCCGAGCAACCCGGCAAACACGATCTGGCAGTAGCTGAACGGTGCCAGCAACGCTGGCGCCGCATGGCGGAAGGCCTGGGTCAGCAGCAGGTGCGCCGTCATGCCAAAGCCCCCCAGCGCCAGCATCAGCAACGCATGGTCCCAACGCGGCATTTCCCAGAAGAATGGCACCAGCGCACTTAATGCCAAGGTGTTGCACAGCCCCGCATAGAAGTTGCTGGTGGTCGGGCTGTCGTGCGCCGCCAGGATGCGCGTCAGCAGTTGGTAGAAACAGAACCCCAGCGCCGAACCGAACGGGTACAGAATGGCAGGGGTGAACATTGCTCCCCCCGGGTGTACCACCACCAGCACACCGATAAAGCCCAACACCACCGCCACCCACTGCCCCACCGTCACCCGCTCTTTCAGCAGCGGTGCCGACAACGCGGTGACCAGCACCGGGGCAAGGAAGTTGACTGCCGTGGCCTCGGCCAGCGGCAGGTATTGCAGGCCCGTGGTGAACAACAGGCTGGTGCTGAGCAGGCTAAGGGCACGCAGTGTCTGCAACAGCGGCCGACGGGTGCGCAGCACGTTCATACCCGACTTGGGCAGAAAGATACCGGCCATCAGCAGCGTATGCACTAAATAGCGTGCCCACACCACCATGATGATCGGGTACAGGCCGCCGAGGAATTTGGACAGGGCATCGTGGCTGGCAAACAGAAACGTCGCCACCACAACGAGGGCGATGCCACGCAGAGGTTGGTTGACGCCGGACAGCGGTGTGCTGGAACTCATGGCTCTCTCGATGACGGCGCGCCAGCAGGCAGCGCCCAGGGAAGGCCGCACAGGCATGGCCTGGCGGGTACAACAGTTCGGATTCTAGAAGAGATGACGCAGCATAAGGAAGTTCAATTGCCGCTTGTCCAGGCCGACAGCATTTTCTGTTCGCTGATCGACCACTTTGTGCTCCGCGCGCATGGTCCGTGCCGTGCTGATCGTCGACCATCGACGCTGCCCCTGCACACCCTACAAGGAATTGACATGCAAAGGCTCACCACCCGTAACGGCCTGGCCCTGCCCGCAATTGGCCTGGGCACCTGGCCGATGACTGGCACCGAGTGCACCCAGGCCGTGCGCCAGGCGCTGGACGTGGGTTACCGACACATCGATACCGCCACCGCTTACGACAACGAAGCGGCTGTCGGCCAGGCCCTGCGCGACAGCGACGTGCCGCGCGAGCAGATCCACCTGACCACCAAGGTGTGGTGGGACCGCCTGGAACCCAAGGCCATGCGTCAGTCACTGGAAGACAGCCTGCGCGCGCTGGGCACCGAGCACGTCGACCTGTTCCACATCCACTGGCCCGGCCAGGACTGGGACCTGGCCCGCAGCATCGAAACGTTGGTAGCGCTGCGTGACGAAGGCAAGGCGCGGCATATCGGCGTGGCCAACTTCCCGCTTGGACTGTTGCGCCAGGTGGTGGAAACACTCGGTGCGCCATTGTCGGCCATTCAGGTGGAGTACCACGTGCTGCTCGACCAGCAACCGCTGCTGGACTACGCCCGTCGCCATGACCTGCTGCTCACCGCCTACACCCCGCTGGCCCGTGGCCAGGCGGCGGGGCAGCCGGTGATCCAGGCGATTGCCCACAAGCACGGCGTGCTGCCCAGCCAGGTGGCGCTGAAATGGCTGCTGGACCAGGATGGCGTGGCAGCGATTCCCAAGGCCAGCAGCCGCGAAAACCAGATGGCCAACCTGGCAGCGCTGGACGTGCAACTGGATGACGAAGACCGTGCGGCGATTGCCGGGTTGCCGAAGGACCAGCGGCTGGTAAGCCCGGCGTTTGCGCCGGATTGGAATAGCTGAAATTCATAAGCGCGACACGGGCCTTGTGGGAGCGGGCGCGCCCGCGAAGAAATCAACTCAGTGGCTGGCACCGGCTGCGCCGGTGCTCCCGGGCACGCCCGCTCCCACAAGGATTGCACAAGCTTTTAGATTTTGAGTAAGACCGCGTAAGCCGTCAGCCTGGCGTAATGACCTCCTTGAGGCGCTCACTCGCCGGCGCCGGCCGCCCGTACAGGTAACCCTGAAAGTGCGAACACCCTTCCGCCGCCAACCGTCGCATCTGCTCTTCCGACTCCACCCCCTCGGCCGTGGTCTTGATCATCAGGCTGTTGGACAGGTCAGTAATGGCGCGAATGATCGACATTGCTTCGCGGCTGTCGCACATGTCGTGCACGAACGACTTGTCGATCTTGATCCGGTCGAACGGGAACGACCGCAGGTACCCCAACGATGAGTAGCCGGTCCCGAAGTCGTCCAGCGAAATGGACACACCCAGGTCTTTCAACGCACGCAAGGTGCGCACGTTTTCCTCGCTGTTGCCCAGCAGTACCGATTCGGTAATTTCCAGCTCCAGCCGCTGCGGCGGCAGGCCTGAGTCGGCCAGCGCCAGGGCGACGATATGGACAAGGTTGCCATTTTTGAACTGCACCGCCGACAGGTTGACCGACACGGTCTGCTCGCTGTCCCAACTGGCCGCTTCCTGGCAAGCCAGGTTCAGTGCACGCGTGCCCAGTTCGTGGATCAGCCCGGTTTCTTCGGCGATGGGGATGAAGTCCATGGGCATGACCATGCCACGGGTCGGGTGCTCCCAACGCAGCAACGCCTCGTAACCGGTAACGCTGCTCGTCTGCTGGTCGACCACCGGCTGATAGTGCAGCTGCAGCTGGCCCAGATGCAGTGCGGTGCGCAGGTCGGTTTCCACCAGGCGGCGCTGGCGGGCCGCGACGTCCAGCTCAACGTCGAAACACTCGTAGCGGTTGCGGCCATTGCGCTTGGCCTCGTACAGCGCCATGTCGGCATAACCGAGCAGCTGCTCGGCCTGGTCGTGGTCATCGGGGGCGATAGCAATGCCGATGCTCACCCCTACCGTGAACTGATGCCCTTCGATCTGGAACGGCGGACAAATGGCGTTGATCAGCCGCTGCGCGGTGTTGCACGCGGCATCGCGACCATCAAGGCCCGTCAGCACCACGGCAAACTCGTCACCGCCCAGACGGGCCAAGGTGTCGTGCTCACGCAGTTCTCGGCGCAAGCGCTTGCCCAAGGCCCGCAAAAGCTTGTCACCAAAGGCATGGCCCAACGAGTCGTTGATGTTCTTGAAATTGTCCAGGTCCAGGCATAAGGCGGCGGTCAGCTTGGCGTTTTCGCTGCCGCGCACCAGGGCCTGTCGCAGGCGTTCGTTGAACAGCGTTCGGTTGGGTAACCCGGTAAGCGCATCATGGTGCGCCATGTGGTGGATCTGCGCATGGGCGGCCAACTCTTCAGTGGCATCTTCGGCGACGAACAGCACGTAGTCAGCCTGGCCCTCGCGGTTCTGGCTGAGCAAGGTGCGGCTGCGAAGGGTGCGCGGGCCGTGTCGACGCGGGTTTCGGCAGCATGGCCCTTGGTACTGCGGGCGCCACGCGCCAGTTGCTGCTCAAGGTAGTCGGCCGCTGCGGGGGCAAGGCAGTCACCGGGCAACTGGCCGATCATGCTGCGCCCCGGCCCGCCGAACAGGCGCTCGGCCTGCTGGTTGGCCAACAGGATGCGCTGGCTTTCCAGGTCCTGGACAATGACGCTGGCAGGAATGTTGGCAATCACCGAATCCAGGAACTGAGACAGCTTGGTCATTTCCTGGCTGTACTGCTCGGCCAGTTCCTTGGCCTGTAACAACTCCTGCTCCTGGCGATGGCGCTCGGAAATGTCGCGGGTGACCTTGGCGAACCCCACCAGTTGCCCGGCATCGTCGTGCACCGCTTCGATGACCACATGGGCGTGAAAGGCGGTGCCGTCCTTACGCAGGCGCAAACCCACTTCTTCAAAGCGCCCGGTGCTGCGCGCTTGCTCCAGGTTCAGCGCCGGCAGCCCGGCTCCACGCTCGGCATCGCTATAAAACAACGAGTAATGCTGGCCGACAATTTCATCGGCATGGTAGCCCTTGGCACGTTGGGCACCGGGGTTCCAGTTGGCGACAATACCCTCGGGGGTGAGCAGGTAGATGGCATAGTCCACCACGCTCTGGATCAACAGCCGGTACATGATGTCGGGGTTTGCAGCTAGCGACATGAACTTTACCTGAACCCTCGAGGGGCATGAGAAGGGATCCCAGCACGCTGTGGCCGGGTCTTGGAATGCGTTGATGGCATTATGCCGCTCACGGCGATTTTGTGAAGTGGCTCACAAAAATCTCGCTATTCCCCTTCAAGAACGAACGAAGACGGATAAAGCCTCAATGGCGGGCGCCACCCACCAGGAAATTCAGCAAGTCAGGTTCATCGTCCAAGGCAATCGCCCGTGCCGGGCGCGACAGGTTCGCCAGCACAGCGTTACAAAACGCCACCGCGGGTGGATCCTGTGCGTAACAGCGCAGCAACCAGTCGCCCTCACCGCTCAAAAACTGCAACGCCACCGCGTGCCCAATACCCTGCCGGCGGTATTTCTTCAGGATGAACAGGTCGGCCAGTTCGAGGGCATCGATGCCCGGCAGCTCGCTGCGTTCCACCAGTACGAAACCGGCGATGAAGCCGTCCGCCAGCACCAGGTAGGCGCCCCAACCGTCGTCCTGCCAGTGGCGCTGCAGGTGCTCGTCGTGGATGTAGAAGCGACCATCCACTTCGACGTCTTCCTGCTCCCAGTCGGAGGACTCGTAAGCATAGAACTGATAGAGGTTACGGATCAGCGGGGCCTGGTCGGCGGTAGTCTGTAGCAGTGCGATCGGGAGCATGGTGCGGGCTCGGGGTAAAAGGCCGATTCTAGATGACAAGCGGCCGACAGCAAAAAGCCCAGGCCCTCCCCGCACGGAAAGGCCCAGGCCAAAACACGGTGAATCCAGGCTAGAACTCAGCCTTCCTGCAACGCACGCGGCCGATGGCTGCGCGCTTCGGCCTCCGGCGCTGCAGCCGCCTGCAGGTGGAAGTCGAACGCCAGTTCGGCAAAGCGCTCACCCTGAACACCGCGATCACGCGCGGCAGCGGCATCTTCGACAAAGCGCAGCTCGCCAATCAGCCCGTCACGGGTGGCGTAGGCGAAGTCATCCCACAGGTACTTGTCGCCCTCGAAGTTGATCTGCGTGGTCAGGTGACGGTACCCAGGTGCCGAGATGAAGAAGTGCACGTGCGCCGGGCGCTGGCCGTGGCGGCCAAGCAGGTCCAGGCATTCCTGGGTCGGGCCCTGCGGGTCGCAGCCGTACCCCGACGGTACGATGGAGCGCGCACGGTAGCGGCCCTCGGCATCGGTGATGATGCGGCGGCGCAGGTTGTATTCGGACTGGGTCGAATCGAAGTACGAATACGTGCCCTGGGTGTTGGCGTGCCAGAGGTCGACGGTGGCACCGGCCAGCGGCTTGCCATCGGCATCGAACACCTGGCCCTGAAGGAACATCACCACACCCGGGTCGGTGCCGTCGTCCATGCGCGCTTCGCCTTGCGCCAGCGGCGCACCGGCCACGTACAGCGGGCCTTCGATGGTGCGCGGAGTGCCGCCACCCAGGCCGGCTTCGGCGTCCTTGGCGTCTTGCAGCAGGTCGAGGAAGTGCTCGATACCCAGGCCTGCGGCCAGCAGGCCCGCCTCGTTCCGGCCGCCCAGGCGGTTGAGGTAGTCAATGGCGTGCCAGAATTCGTCTTCAGTGATTTCCAGGTCTTCGACCAGGCGCGCGGTGTCCTGCAGGACGCGCAGGATGATCTGCTTGAAGCGTGGGTTGCCCTCGGCATGGTCCAGGCCAGCCACCTTGTTGAAGAAGGCTTGAACATCGGCAGTGTGGGAAATTTTCACGGTCATCGTGCTTACCTCGTATTGTTCTTGTCGGGTAGTCAGGTGCGAATCAGCGGTCGTCGCTGTGGATCGACGAAGGGTGCCGGCACAGGCCGTTCACCTCGATGTCCATGTACGGGAACAGCGGCAGTTGCATCAGGGTATCGTGCAGCGCCTCGACGCTGGGCACATCGAACACGCTGTAGTTGGCATAGTGCCCGGCAATGCGCCACAAGTGGCGCCAGGTACCTTCGCGCTGCAGGCGCTGGGCCAGTTCCTTTTCGTCGGCCTTGAGCCGGGCGGCCTTGGCCGGGTCCATGTCGACGGGCAGTTTCACGGTCATCTTCACGTGGAACAGCATGATTATCTCCTTGCTTGCTGATCAGCGACGGGCGAAACGCGCCAGGCGCTGTTCGTCCAGGGTCAGGCCCAGGCCTGGGGTACGGGGAATGTGCAGCTGGAAGTCGCGGTACTGCGGCGGCTCGTTGACGATCTCTTCGGTCAGCAGCAGCGGGCCAAACAGCTCGGTGCCCCAGGTGAGTTGGCGCAGGGTGAGGAAGGCGTGGGCCGACGCCAAGGTGCCGATCGAACCTTCGAGCATGGTGCCGCCATACAGGGCGATACCGGCGGCCTCGGCGATTTGCGCAGTACGCAGCACGGCACGCGGGCCACCGTTCTTGGCGATCTTCAATGCGAAGATGCTGGCCGCACCATCGGCGGCCAGGCTGAAGGCGTCCTCGACGCTTTCAATCGATTCATCGGCCATGATCGGTGCCGGGCTGCGCTGGTTCAGGCGCACCTGGCCACCCCGGTTGATGCGTGAAATCGGTTGTTCGATCAGGTCGATGCCGTTGTCGCCCAACACCTGGCAGGCGCGAATGGCCTGGGATTCGTCCCAGTACTGGTTGACGTCGACGCGCACACTGGCGCTGTCCCCCAGCTCACGCTTGATGGCCACCACGTGCTTGAGGTCCTGCTCCACCGGGTTGGCGCCGATCTTCAGCTTGAACACACGGTGACGCCGAATCTCCAGCATGTGCTGGGCTTCGGCGATGTCGCGGGCGGTGTCGCCACTGGCCAGGGTCCAGGCCACTTCCAGGCTGTCACGCACACGGCCGCCCAGAAGCTCGCTGACCGGCAGGCCCAGGCGCTTGCCCTGGGCGTCGAGCAACGCGCTTTCGATACCCGATTTGGCAAAGGTATTGCCCTTGGCCAGCTTGTCCAGCTTGAGCATGGCAGCGTTGATGTTGTCTGCCGCCAGGCCGATCAGCGCAGGCGCCAGGTGCGCATCGATATTGGCCTTGATGCCCTCGGGGCTTTCGTAGCCATAGGCCAGGCCGCCGATGGTGGTGGCCTCGCCGATACCTTCCACGCCATCGCTGCAGCGCACACGCAATACCACCAGGGTCTGTTGCTGCATGGTGTGCATTGCCAGCTTGTGCGGGCGAATGGTCGGCAGGTCGACGATAATTGCTTCTATGCGTTCAATCAGCGCGCTTGTCATTGTAGCCAGGTCCCGTCAGGTCGGGCTGCCAGTGGCAATCCCGAATGGTGCATTTACTTGCGTGTTCAAGGATTGCGCGAGACCCTGATGACCGTCCAATATCAAATGAATCTCCCACCATACCCTGGAGGTCTTGTGGAGCTGCGCCACCTGCGTTACTTCAAAGTCTTGGCCGAAACCCTCAATTTCACCCGCGCCGCCGAGCTGCTGCACATTGCCCAGCCACCCCTGAGCCGGCAGATCAGCCAACTGGAGGACCAGCTCGGTACCCTGCTGGTGGTGCGCGAACGCCCGTTGCGGCTGACCGAGGCGGGTCGCTTCTTCTATGAGCAGACCTGCACCGTGTTGCAGCAATTGCAAAATATCAGCGACAACACCCGGCGCATTGGCCAGGGCCAGCGCCAGTGGCTGGGCATCGGCTTTGCCCCCTCGACCCTGTACAACGTGCTGCCGGAGCTGATCCGCGAGCTGCGCCAGGACAGCGAGCTGGAACTGGGCCTGAGCGAGATGACCACGCTGCAGCAGGTGGAAGCGTTGAAAAGCGGGCGCATCGACATCGCCTTCGGGCGGATTCGCATCGATGACGCGGCCATTGCGCAACAGGTATTGCGCGAGGACCCGCTGGTGGCCGTGCTGCCCAAGGGCCACCCGCTGGCGGGCAGCCCGCTTAGCCTTGCCCAGCTGGCGAGCGAGGCCTTCATCCTCTATCCGGCCAACCCCCGGCCCAGTTATGCCGACCACGTACTGGCGCTGTTCGCCCAGCACGGCATGAGCATCCGCGTCAGCCAGTGGGCCAACGAACTGCAAACCGCCATTGGCCTGGTGGCGGTGGGCGTGGGGGTGACCCTGGTGCCGGCGTCGGTGCAACAGCAGCACCGTACCGATATCGAGTATGTAGGTTTGCTGGATAGCGGCGCGGTGAGCCCGATCATCCTCAGCCGCCGCAAGGGTGATGTGAGCCCGGTCGTGCAGCGGTGCCTGACGTTGATCGAACGGCAAAACCACTAGCCCGCCGCCCGTATACCCATCGGTATATGGATGTTCCCGTTGTTCTGTTTCATGCTCCGCCACGCGAATCGCGAAACGCCCGGGCTGCAAGAACAGATCAATAACAAACAACGGGAGTCGAACATGGCGGGACGTCTCAACGGCAAGATAGCGCTGATTACTGGTGGCGCGGGGGGCTGCGGGCTGGCTGCATCGCAGCTGTTTGCAGCTGAAGGGGCTCGGGTGGGCATTGTCGACCTGCCAGACAGCAAGGGCGCCGAGGTAGCCCGGGCACTGCGCGATGCAGGCCACGACGTTATTTTCGCGGCGGCCGATGTGTCGGACGCACAGCAAGTGAAGGCGGCAGTGGCGGCTGTAGAGCAAGCCTTCGGGCACATTACCGTGCTGATGAACCACGCCGGCATCCTCGCGGCCCTGCCCTTTCTGGACACCAGCGAAGAAGAGTGGGACCGGGTGATGGCAGTGAACGTGAAAAGCATGTTCCTGGTCACCCGCGCCGTCCTGCCGGGCATGCTGGCCGCCGGTGGCGGCAGCATCGTCTGCACCTCATCCATCTCGGCTGTGGTGGGCACACCCATGGAGGTGCTGTATTGCACCAGCAAGGGCGCCACGCACATGTTCGCCCGGGCCATCGCCGTGGAGTTCCGTGACCGGGGCATCCGCGCCAACGCCATTTGCCCAGGCTTTATCGCCACCGCCCACGGCCTGCGCGAGATCGACATGCTGCGCCGCCATGGCGTGGATGTGAGCGAAGAGGCCATTGCAGCCGCTCAGGGGCGCTTGTGCGAGCCTTCGGAAGTGGCCAGCGCAGCCTTGTTCCTGGCCAGTGACGACGCCAGTTTCGTCAACGGCGCACACCTGTTTGCCGACAACGGCTACACGGCCATCTGAGCAGAAGAACAACCAGCAGGAGAGACCAACGTGACCACCTCTTCCAACAACATGCACATCAACGAATTTGGCCTGGAACACGCGCATTGGCGCAACTGGGCCGGCAATCAGTCCTGCATCCGTGCAGCACGCGGGGCGCCAGCCAGTGAAGACGAACTGTGTTCGATGGTGAACCAGGCCAGCAGCAATGGCATGAATGTGCGTGTGGCCGGTTCCGGACATTCCTTTACCCCGGTGGCGCTGACCAATGGCCTGCACCTGAGCCTGGCCAACATGAGTGGCGTGCGCCACATCGACCCTGAGAAAAAGCGCGTCACCGCTGCCGCCGGCACCACCATCAATGCCTTTGGCAAGGCACTGCGTGCAGCGGGCTTGTCGATGGTCAACCAGGGCGACATCGACAGCCAGTCGATTGCCGGCGCCCTGACCACCGGCACCCACGGCACCGGCCTTACCTTGGGCAATCTGGCTTCGTCCATCGTTGGCATGAAGCTGGTGCAGCCCAATGGCGAAATCCTTGTGGTGGACGAAAGCACCCCCGACCTGTTGCAGGCTGGCCGGGTTTCTCTTGGCGTGCTGGGCATCGTTTCGGAACTGACCTTGCAGGTAACCGACAGCTTCAACCTGCACGAGCGCATCTGGCGCGAAGACTTCGAAAGCGTGATGGAAAAGCACGATGAACTGGCGCGCACGCACCGCCACTTCAGCTTCTTCTGGTGCCCGTACGAACAAAGCCGCCACTGCTATTGCCTGCCCGATACTGCCGCGACCTCCACCACCGGGCGCACTACCGACGTGTGCGAAGTGAAGGTCATGGACATTACCGAACGCCCGGCCTGGGAAAGCGAATTCGAAAAAGTGGCGTACAGCTCGGATGTGTACCCGATCGAGTACCTGCCCAATTTCCACGAACTGGAATACGCCGTGCCGCTACGACACAGCAAGGAAGCGCTGCGCGCAGTGCGCAAGCTGATGCTGGAGGACTTCCCCGAGGCCATCTACCCCATCGAGTACCGTTTCACGGCCGGCGATGGCGCATGGATGAGCCCGTTCTTCGAGCAGGACAGCGTGACCATTTCGGTGTCTGGCCAACCGGGTACCGATTACTGGGACTACCTGCGGGCGGTGGATCAGATTCTGCGTTCGTATGGCGCCAGGCCGCACTGGGGCAAGCTGCACTTCCTGACCGGTGAGGATGTGAGCGCCATCTACCCGCGGGCTGAGGACTTCCGTAATTTGCGCCGGCAGCTTGACCCGCAGGGCATCTACCTGAGCGAGCACCTGAGCCCGCTGTTCAAATAACCTGCTGCTTTCACATCCTAGGGCTGCGTTGCAGCCCTTTGCTTTATCAGGCCTTGGCCAGGTAGTCGATGAACAGGCGGAACAACTCGGCGTTGGTGGAAATCTCCAGACGCTGGTAGATGTTGTGCTTGTGCACCTTCACCGTCCCATCAGAAATACTCAGCTGCCGCGCAATCGACGCATTGCTGTGCCCCTGCAACAGTAACTTGGCGATCAGGCGCTGAGTCTCGGTCAACTGCCCTTGCAGGATCTCGACAAAAGCATCCTCCAACACCGCCCCCTCCGGCGTAGCGCGCAGGCAATCGGCATAACGCAACCGGCAATGCTGGCCGAACACCGACGCCAGCAGTGGCACCATGCCCGCCAGCAGGTCCATTTCCGCAGCACTGAAATCGCCACTGCCGTGGTTGCGCATCAGCGAATAGACCATCGCCACCTGGGACCGCAACGGCATGATGAAGCCCACCTCTTCAATCGCCGTGCCGTAGTCGGACGACACGCAAGGGTGGATATCCTTGGAGATGGCAAAGCCCGAAGAGAAGAAGCAGTCAGGCGCCAGCTCGCTCATGCGCCACACCCCGGCCGGATGCTCGTTGACGCAGGCAACGTAGAAAGGATCGAGCAGGTAACCGCCTCGCACGTAGGCATTCAGGGTGCGCTCGGTTACCGAATGGTTGTAGCCGTTATGCACCAACAGCGCAGGCTGGTTGAACTGGAACAGGTAAGCGCAACTCATGTCGAACGCCAGCGTGCCCCGCAGCCAGGCATCCAGCGCCGGCCCCAGTTGCTCGCTGCCGGTCGCCTCGATTACCGCCGCCAGCCCCTTCGCCTCATCTTTTGTCATTGTTCACCACGCTCTCGTGCACGGAAGGCCTGTGCGACCTTACCGGCTTGATTGGCAAAAAACACAAAATCCGGGGCGCCCTGGACGCTCCGGATCATGTGCATGACGTTTTTGGCTCAGGACGGCTCGGCCGCTACCTTGAACGCACCGGCGGCATCATCCTGGCGCCCCATCTCCTGCGCCTTGGGCACCGCCAGCCAACTGGCCAGCAGCATGGCGATCAGGCCACCACTGAGCTTGCCGATCATCAGCGGCAATATCAACGAGGGTTGGAAGTTGGCCGAGAAGGCCATGTGGTCGCCAAAGGTAAAGGCGGCGCACACCGAAAAGGCGATCACCAGCACCTTGTCCTTGGGCGGCATTTCGCTGACCAGCCTGAACATGGCCAGGATATTGGCAGAGGCCGCCAGCACCCCGGCCGCACCGACACCGGACATGCCAAAGCGCGAGGCCACCCGCTCGATCGGCCGCGCCAGGAAGCGCTTGAGCAGGTGCACCATGGGGAACGCACCGCACAGCATCAGGCCGATGTAGCCGGCTATTTCCAGGGCACGGAACTGGTCGTCGGCGTCGGCAATGATTGGCGCGAACCCCCAACTGCCGAACAGGTGGCTGAACAGGCCGGTGAAGTACTGCACGATGGACGCCACCAGCACCAGCACCACGGCGATGTACATGAACTGGCCGAGCTTGAGGAACAGGTACACCATCAGCGTCGGGAAATAGCGCAACGCCGCCGCCAGGGCGATACAGAACAGGATCAGCGGCATCAGGTTGCGCAGCAGCATCGCCCAGGTGAAGTGCAGCGCCTGGGTGGCGGCGCCAGTGGTGGCGATGTCGGGGCGCACGCTCAGGCCCAGGGCCTGCATGGCCATGGCGATGATCATGATGCTCAGCGGGATGGTCAGCAGCCCGGCCATGATCCCCAGGGCCATGTACTTGTGGTCGACCTTGCGCAACATGGCCAGCCCCACCGGGATGACGAAGATGATCGTGGCGCCGCACTGAAAGCCGGTAATCAGGCCCAGGATCCAGCCTTCGGGGCTTTGCGCCAAGGCCTTGGCCAGCTGGTAGCCGCCCATGTCCGAGGCGATGAAGATGGGGCCGGCAATGCCGGGGTCGGCACCGATGGCCAGGAACAGCGGCGCGATCACATGGCTGATGCCCGCCGAAATGTAGGGGATCGCCGCCATGATGCCCGCTACCGGGATGAAGATGGGCCCGATACTGTGCAGGCCGGCGATGAACTCCTGGCCCAGCTCGCCCTCGGGATTGTAAATGGATGCCACCGCACCCAATACCGCGCACACCATGATGACGTAGATGACATAGGTGCCGATGCTTTCCATTTGCCGCCTCATTTTTAGAGTTGTCGGGTTGGCAGGACTGAAAGGTCACGGGGCATCGCTGTTGTTATAGCGTGTGCAAGGTGCGCCCCGTCGAGGGGTTAAGCTATGCGGCAAGGTGATGGGCTGTCCATATACCGGGAGGTATACACGAGCGAACCCATTGATTTAGCAGGGACCCTGTGGGAGCGGGCTTGCCCGCGAAGCAGGCGACTCGGTACATGGCACCGGCTGCGCCGGTGTTCGCGTGCAAGCCCGCTTGTGAGTTGCTCCCACAGGGATCGCGCAAGCGCTAAGATTTTGTGCCAGCCAGCAGAAGTTAGCCCGGTAAGCTGTAACGCTCGGCAAAGTACTGCCGAAAAAAGTCCACCGCCACCCGCACCTTGGCCGAACTGGCCAGCGGCGAGGTATACACCGCCCAGATATCCGCCGGCTGGTGATAGTCCTCCAGCACCTGCACCAGGCGCCCGTCCTGCAGGCTGTCGTGCACATCCCACCACGAACGCAGCAATATCCCGCGCCCGTCCAGGCACCACTGGTGCGCCACCTCACCATGGTTGGTCGACAGGCCGCCGGTCACCCGCACGCTTTCTTCGCCGTTAGGCCCCATCAGTTGCCACACACCAAACGGGTGATCGCGCTCCTTGATCACCAGGCAATCATGGCTGGCCAGGTCGCCCAGCACCTTGGGCCCACCGCGCCGCGCCAGGTAGGCCGGCGCGGCGCACAGCACCCGGCGGTTGCGCGCCAGCGGCTTGGCAATCAGGTTGGGGGCAATGGCATTACCCACGCGGATGTCCAGGTCCACGCCCTCCGCAATCAGGTCCACCAGGCGGTCGTGCACGTCCAGGCGAATGTCCAGTCGCGGGTAGCGTTCGGCCAGCTCCGACAAGGCCGGCGCCACGAAGCGCCGCCCCAGCCCCAGGCTGCTGGCTATGCGCAGCTGGCCGGCCGGCTCGCGGTGCTGGGCGCTGATGTCATCGCCCATGCGCTGCACGGCATCGAAAATCTGCAACGCCCACTGATACACCCGCTCGCCCTCCTCGCTCACCGTTACCCGCCGTGTGGTGCGGTGCAGCAGCCGCACCTCCAGGGTTTGTTCGAGCATGCGAATGCGTTTGCTGATGTACGCCGCCGACATACCCAACTCGTCGGCCACGGCCGCGAAGCTGGCACGTTTGGCCACCTGCAGGAAAATGTTGAGGTCGTCCAGACTGGGCAGATTATTCACGTAGCGTGTTCCAAGAATCCATGATTGGCCAGATTATCTCCGAAGCAAGCCCTTATAGCATGGCCAGCACCTGTTCCCTAGACAACGAGTGCACCCCATGAGCAAGACCTTCAGA
This sequence comes from Pseudomonas sp. NBRC 111133, assembly GCF_001320605.1. Classification (NCBI taxonomy): domain Bacteria; kingdom Pseudomonadati; phylum Pseudomonadota; class Gammaproteobacteria; order Pseudomonadales; family Pseudomonadaceae; genus Pseudomonas; species Pseudomonas sp. NBRC 111133. The sequence goes on from NZ_BCBJ01000001.1 coordinate 254,752, forward strand.
ATCGCGGCAATCCCTGGCGACGGCATCGGCAACGAAGTACTGCCAGAAGGCATTCGCGTGGTCGAGGCCGCTGCGCGCAAGCACGGCCTGGACATCAGCTTCGAGTTCTTCGAGTGGGCCAGCTGCGATTACTACCTGGCCCACGGCAAGATGATGCCGGACGACTGGTTCGAACAGCTCAAGGACTTCGACGCCCTGTATTTCGGTGCCGTGGGCTGGCCAGACAAGGTGCCGGACCACATCTCGCTGTGGGGTTCGCTGCTCAAGTTCCGCCGCGATTTCGACCAGTACGTGAACATTCGCCCGGTGCGCCTGTTCCCGGGCGTGCCGTGCCCGCTGGCTGGCCGTGAGCCAGGTGACATCGACTTCGTGGTCATCCGCGAAAACACCGAAGGCGAATACTCCTTCCTGGGTGGCCGCATGTTCGAAGGCACCGACAACGAGTTCGTGCTGCAGGAGTCGGTGTTCACCCGCCGCGGTGTCGACCGCATCCTCAAGTATGCCTTCGATGTGGCACAGACCCGCGAGCGCAAGCACGTCACCTCGGCCACCAAGTCCAACGGCATGGCCGTGAGCATGCCGTACTGGGACGAGCGCACCGCCGCCATGGCGGCCAATTATCCGGAAATCAGCTGGGACAAGCAGCACATTGATATCCTCTGCGCCCGCTTCGTGCTGCAGCCCGACCGCTTCGATGTGGTCGTAGCCTCGAACCTGTTCGGCGACATCCTGTCCGACCTCGGCCCGGCCTGCGCCGGCACCATCGGCATCGCACCGTCGGCCAACCTCAACCCCGAGCGCAAGTTTCCGTCGCTGTTCGAACCGGTACACGGTTCGGCGCCAGACATCTACGGCAAGAACATCGCCAACCCGATCGCGATGATCTGGTCGGGCGCACTGATGCTGGACTTCCTCGGCAACGACGGCGCCGATCCACGTTACCGCGCCGCCCACGACGACATCCTCAAGGCCATCGAGCAGGTCATCGCCGCCGGTAAGGTGACCCGCGACATGGGCGGCCAGCAGTCCACCCAACAAGTGGGCCAGGCCATTACCGCACTGGTCGAAGCCTGATACACAGGGGCCGATTGTCAGAACTGTCTGACAATCGGCCCCTTGCCTCTTGCGAGCGGCGTGGATTGTATGCAAAATCTGTTAACCATTAGATTCTAGTAAACTAAAGGTTAACAACCAAGGAAGGAGCAGCACCGCAACACCCCGGATGCCTGCCGGGTATAACAAGTACGCCAACGTCCAGGAGACGATGATGTCGCACAAGAATAAAAAGATTGATGTGTTCCTGATTACCGTGAGCCTGATTGCCGTACTGCTCACCGTGATTGGCCTTGCAGCCTTCCCCGCCCAGGCTGAAAGCGCCGCCAACCAGTTGTTCGAACTGTCCACCCGCACCTTCGGTACCAGCGTGCAGGTGCTGGTGTTCGCCAGTACCCTGGCCGTGCTGTATCTGGCCTTCAGCAAGTACGGCAACATTCGCCTGGGCAGTGGCAAGCCAGAATATGCCACCGCCACCTGGGTGTTCATGTTCATCTGCGCCGGCATGGGGTCGTCGACCCTCTACTGGGGTGTGATGGAGTGGGCCTACTACTACCAGACCCCGGGCCTGAACATCGCCGCCGCCACCCCGAAGGCGCTGGAATACAGCGTCGGCTACTCGTTCTTCCACTGGGGTATCAGCGCCTGGTCGATCTACGCCCTGGCTTCGCTGGCCATGGCTTATCACTTCCATGTACGCAAGAAGAGCGGCTTGAACCTGGCCTCGATCGTCGAAGCGGTGACCGGCTTCAAGGCCACCGGCCCGGTGGGCCGCAGCGTCGACCTGATCTTCCTGCTGACCATGATGGGCGCACTGACCGTGTCGCTGGCCCTGACCGCTTCCACCCTCACCCGTGGCCTGCATGACCTGACCGGCACCCCGGACACCTTCACCGTGCAACTGATGGTGATCGGTGGCGTGGCGGTGATGTTCTCGCTCAGCTCGTACATCGGTATCGATGGCGGCCTGCAGCGCCTGAGCAAGATGGTGTGCATCGGCGCGCTGGTGTTTGCTGCCGTGATCCTGCTGGTCGGCCCGACCCAGTTCACCATCAACAACACCGCCAACTCGATTGGCCTGATGATCCAGAACTACGTGCACATGAGCCTGTTCACCGACCCGGCCGGCGACGGCGCCTTCACCCGCAACTGGACGGTGTTCTACTGGCTGTGGTGGGTGTCGTACGCACCCGGCGTGGCCATGTTCGTCACCCGCGTTTCGCGTGGCCGGCAGATCAAGGAAGTGGTACTGGCCCTGCTGCTGGGTGGCAGCTTCGGTTGCTGGTTCTTCTTCGGCGCGCTGGAAAGCTACAGCATGCACCAGTTCATCACCGGCGCGGTGGATGTACCGAAGATGCTCGCTGAACAAGGCGGCGAATCGGCCGTGACGCACTTGCTGCTGGCATTGCCGTGGGGCCAGGTGTTCCTCGGTGTGTACCTGTTCATCATGGCCATCTTCTGTGCTTCGCACATGGATGCCGCAGCCTACGCGGTGGCCGCCACCAGCACCCGCAACCTGCGTGAAGGCGACGACCCGACGCCAACCCACCGTCTGTTCTGGTGCGTGGTGCTGACCCTGGTGCCGCTGGCCATGCTGTTCGCCAAGGCGTCGTTGTCGACCATGAAGACGGCCGTGGTGCTGACCGCGATCCCGTTCATGGTAATTCTGCTGGTGAAGATCTACGGCTTCTTCAAGTGGATGATCGCTGACTACGGCCAAGTGTCGGCCCACGTCATCGAGGAAGAAGCTGCACGCATGGCCGGAGAGGAACCCGCCGAGCATGCCCCACGCAGCGCCGCTGCCGTGCATTGATTGAATCATCGGGGCTGCACCACAGCCCCTTTGCAAGACTGCAAATTTTTTTGCCTGATCTGTTAACCAGCAGATACGCGTTAACCAACAACTATAAACCGAGCTTGTGAGATACCTGTCATGAACGACTTCAAACGCCTGCCCGCCGATTTCTGCGCGAATGCCGACGAGGCCTTCACCCTCCCGGCCAACTTCTACACCCAGGCCGCCGTGTTCGAGCACGAGAAAGAAGCCATCTTCGCCCGCAGCTGGATCTGCGTGGGCCACCGCAGCGAAGTGGCAGACAACAACGCCTACATCACCCGCGAAGTGATTGGCGAAAGCATCATTGTCGTGCGCGGCCGTGACAACGTCCTGCGTGCGTTCTACAACGTCTGCCCGCACCGTGGCCACCAGCTGCTCAGCGGCAGCGGCAAGGCCAAGAACGTCATCACCTGCCCGTACCACGCCTGGACCTTCAAGCTCGACGGCGAACTGGCCCACGCCCGCAACTGCGACAACGTGGTCAACTTCGACAAGGAAAATTCCACCCTGGTGCAGCTGCGCGTAGAAGAATACGCTGGGTTCATCTTCATCAACATGGACATGGACGCCGGCTCCGTCGAAGACCAGCTGCCAGGTATGCAAGCCCGCATGCGTGAAGCCTGCGCGGTAATCGACGACCTGCACCTGGCCGCGCGCTTCGTCAGCGACACCCCGGCCAACTGGAAGTCGATCGTCGACAACTACCTGGAGTGCTACCACTGCGCCCCGGCGCACCCAGGCTTCTCCGACTCGGTGGACGTTGGCCAGTACAGCCACAGCCTGCACGGCAACTGGACCCTGCAGTACGGCCTGGCCAAGCCTTCGGAGCAGTCGTTCAAGTTCGACGAAAACGTGAAGGACCCGTCGTTCGCCGGCTTCTGGGCCTGGCCGTGCACCATGTTCAACGTGCCGCCAGGGGCCAACTTCATGACCGTGATCTACGAGTTCCCGGTCGATGCCGAAACCACCCTGCAGCACTACGACATCTACTTCCTCAACAAGGACATCACTGAAGAGCAGCAGAAGCTGATCGACTGGTACCGCGAAGTGTTCCGCCCAGAAGACCTGCGCCTGGTCGAAAGCGTGCAGAAGGGCCTGAAATCGCGTGGCTACCGTGGCCAGGGCCGCATCATGGCCGACCGCGAGCGCAGCGGCATGAGCGAGCACGGCATCGCCCACTTCCACAACCTGATCGCCGTGGCCCACCTCGACGATTGATGGCAACCCCTCCACGTTTTTTGGCACGTAAAGGTGCGCGGCAGGGCCTGCCGCGCACCCCGGCAGTCGAGGTGAACCATGGCCAACACTTATGAAATGTTCAGCGTCCGCGTAACCGACGTGGAACACGCCACGCCGCTGATCAAGCGCTTTACCCTGGCCCGCGAAGACGGCGCGGCGATGCCCGCCTTCACCGGTGGCAGCCACGTCATCGTGCAGATGCAAGGCGCCGACGGCAGCCAGTTCAGCAACGCCTACTCGCTGATGAGCGACCCGCGCGACACCCGCAGCTACCAGATTGGCGTGCGCCTGGAAGAGCAGTCCAAGGGCGGCTCGGCGTTCATGCACCAGCAGGTGGAAGTCGGCACCCGCCTGACCATTTCGTCGCCCAACAACCTGTTTGCCCTGGACCCTTCTGCTGGCCGCCATGTGCTGATTGCCGGCGGTATCGGCATTACCCCGTTCCTGGCGCAACTGCATGAACTGGAAGGTGGCAGCACCGACTACGAGCTGCACTATGCCTTCCGCGCACCGGAGCATGGCGCGTTTCAGGACCAGTTGGCCAGTGGCCCGCACGCGGCCAATACCCGTTTCTACATCGACAGCCTCGACCGCAAGCTCGACCTCGCCGCCCTGTGCGCAGGGCTGGACGAGCAAGCGCACCTGTACGTGTGCGGCCCCAAACCGCTGATTGACGCGGTCATCGCCTGCGCGGCCCAGGCCGGCATTGCCGAGCACCGCGTGCATTGGGAACAGTTTGCCGCCACCCCCGTTACCGGCAGCGCCTTTACCGTGGTGCTGGCGCAGTCGGGCGTGGAGTTGCAGGTGGAAGAAGGCATGACCATTCTGCAGGCCATCGAAAAGTCCAAGGCCGCCAAGGTCGAGTGCCTGTGCCGCGAAGGCGTGTGCGGTACGTGCGAGACCGCCATTCTGGAGGGCGAGGCCGAGCATTATGACCAGTACCTGAGCGACGAGGAGAAGGCTGCCCAGCAGAGCATCATGCTGTGCGTCTCGCGCGCCCGTACAGCGCGGCTGGTGCTGGATCTGTAAGTGACCGCTGCAACGGCCGTCAACCAAAAGTTGACGGCTTGCGTATACTGGCAGGCTCTTGGCCCAGATCAGGACACCCTGCCGATGTTGGAAAACAGCTTCGCCTTCCGCCTCAAGGAACTGCTTGAGCATCACAAGCTGACCCTGCAAGCCGTGGGCACGGCCTTGGGCATCTCGCGCACCGCGGTGCACAAGTGGACCCGTGGCGGCGAGATCGACTACGACAACCTACGCAAGCTGGCCGACTTTCTCAAAGTCAACTGGATCTGGTTGCGCTATGGCGACGAAGCCCTGCAGAACATCCAGCAACCGCAGGTGGTCGAGCTGCCGATGACCGACCTGCGCCGGCGCCTGACCGCCGAGATCATGGAGAGCGAAACGCGCATGAAGCTGGCCCAGGAAGGCGCGCGCATCGTCACCTGGGAGTGGAACCTGATCAGCGACGAAGTCACCTACTCGCCTAACGTCGAGCAGGTGTACGGCTGGCCGGTGCACCACAACGAAGACTTCTGGAAGCACCTGCCCGACGAAGACGTGCAGCGCATGCAGGCGATGTACGCCGAGGCGGTAGCCGAAGGAACGGGTTGTGAGTGCGACTTCCGCATCACCCGCCCCGATGGCGAAGTACGCTGGATTTCCTCCCGCGCCACCGTAGTGCGCGACAGCGCTGGGCGCTCGGTGAAAATGGTCGGTATAAGCATGGACAACACCGAACGTCAGGTGGCCCAACAGGCGTTGAGCCAAAGCGAGGAACGCTTCCGGGCGATCTTCGAACTCGCCTGGGGCGCCCTCGCCTACATCGACCCGGACGGCACCTGGCAACGGGTCAACAACAGCCTGTGCGAGCTGCTGGGCTACCGCGCCGAAGAGCTCTACGGCATGACCTTCCAGCAGATCACCCACGCCGACGACCTGGCGCAGAACCTGCAGCTGTTACAACGCATGCTGACCGGTGAAACCGAGCGTTACGAGGTAGAAAAACGCGTGCGCCACAAAAACGGCGCGTACATCTGGGTGCGCGCCCGCACCTCGTTGCAGCGCCATGCCAATGGCGAGCCGGAACACCTGATCAGCGTGTTCGAAGACATCAGCGCCGAGCGCCAGGAACATGAACGGCTGCAGGCGCATATTGCCGCACTGGAGGCCCGGCTGGCCGCTTCGTAACCAACCCGAAATTTCAAAGCTGACGCGATCCCTGTGGGAGCGGGCAAGCCCGCGAACACGGCAGAGCCCGTGCCATCCACCGCAGTGCCTGTTGCGCGGGCATGCCCGCTCCCACAGGGGCGGCGATAGCTTCTAGATTTCCAGGTGATCGCCGCGCAACCAGTCGATAAACCGCGCAAACAACTCGGACTGCGAGTTGATCTCCAGCTTCAGGTACAGGTTCTTGCGGTGCATGCGCACCGTTTCAGGCGAGATACCCAGCTCTAGCGCAGTCGACTTCACCGAATGCCCGCGCAAGATCATGTGTGCCACCTCGCGCTCGCGGTCAGTGAGCACCTGGCAGCCAAAGCTATCAAATGCCGCCTGCAAGCCGCCGCGCTCAACCGATGCAGTGCCAGGCTCCAGGTTGTGTCGGGCATAGCGCCCCAGCAGTTCGCGCACCATCGGCTCCAGCGCCCGCAGCAGGTCGACCTGCCCGGCACTCAGGGGCGTACCGCTGCAACCTTGGAACAGGCTCAATGACAGCTTGCGACCCGCGCTGAGGTCGACGATGTAGTAGCTGTCTTCGCTGCAACCGGTGACCAGGTAATAAGTCTTGTAGTAGTCGCTGTCGAAGAAGTTGTCGGGGGCGATTTCCTGCAGGTGGTAAAAGCCTTCGGCCAGGCCGCCTTGCACCGCCAGGCAGAACGGGTCGAGCAGGTAACCGGCGCTGAAGTAGCGTTCCAGCACAGCGGCGCGGTGCAGTTCGGGGATGCCTTGCTGGTACAACAGCTGCGGCGCCCGCCCCTGGCACTCCAGGCTGATCATCATCGATTCCACCTGTACCAGCTGGCCGATGGCAGCGGCCACATACTCCAGCGCCTCAGGCGTTTCGCTATTGGCCAGCGCGCGCTGCAACGCTGCATACCATTGCTGCAGCGCGCCCATGGTGAGGGTAAGCGGGGTGTCGGGGGTGGCCTGGGTCATGCCCGGCAGTCTAGCCTGCCAGGCACGCCCCCGCACAGCCCTTTGCGCCAGGCTCATCGGCCCCGGTACAGGCCAAGCGCGGTGAGCTCGCGCGCGGTTTCGATGATGCACTGGCGCAGGGTCTCGACGATTTCATCCACCTGCGCATGGGTGATGATCAACGGCGGCGACATCACGTTCAGGTGCATGATCGGGCGTACCAGCAGCCCCTTGGCCTGGGCCTTGCTGTGGATACGTTCACCAATGTTAACCTCATCCGGGAACAGCGCCTTGCTGGCCTTGTCGGCCACGAACTCGACGCAGGCCATCAGCTTCATGCAACGCACATCGCCCACCAGCGGCAACTCGCGCAGGCTTTGCAGGCGTTGTTCCAGATAGCTGCCAACGTCCTTGACGTGATCCAGCAACTGCTCGCGCTCGATGATCTCGATGTTCTTCAGCGCCGCCGTGCAGCACACCGGGTGACCGCTGTAGGTGAAACCATGGGTGAAGCAACGGCCCTTGCCCGGCTCGGCGATAACCTGCCAGATGCGCTCGGAGAAAATGCACGCGCCCAGCGGCAGGTAGGCCGAGGTCAGGCCCTTGGCGGTGGTGATGAGGTCGGGGGTAACGCCAAACAGTTCCTCGCTGGCGAAGAAGGTGCCCAGGCGCCCGAACGAGGTCACCACCTCGTCGGCGACGAACAGGATGTCGTAGGTCTGGCACAGCTGCCACATGCGTTCGAAATAGCCTTTGGGTGGAATGATCACCCCGCCCGAGCCCATGATCGGCTCGGCGAAGAACGCTGCCACGTTGTCAGCGCCCAACGACAGGACCTTGTCCTCGAACTCGGCCACCAGGAAGTCGAGGAACTCGGCCTCGTCCATGTCGTCCGGCGCGCGGTACGGGTTGGGGTTGGAGACGTGGTGGATCAGGTCATGGTGATAATCGAACTCCGGCACCCGGTCGGCGGCCTTGTTGCCGATCGACATGGTCAGGGTGGTGGAGCCGTGGTAGGCGTTGTAGCGGGCAATGATGTGCTTCTTATGTGGCTTGCCGCGGCAGTTCTGGTAGTACTGGATCAGCCGGTAAGCGGTGTCGACAGCGGTCGAGCCGCCGGTGGTGAGGAACACATGGTTCAGGTCGCCAGGGGCCAGCTGCGCCAGTTTCTGGCACAGCTCGATGGCCACATCGTTGGCCATGTCGGAGAACGGGTTGGAATAGGCCAGTTGGCGAACCTGGTCGGCGATGGCCAAGGCCATTTCCTCACGGCCCAGGCCGATGTTGGTGCACCACATGCCGCCAACGGCATCGAGGAAGCGGTTGCCGTGGGTGTCGCGAATGTACGCGCCCTCGCCGGCGACGATGTTCAGTGCGCCTTGCTCGCGGTGCTCGTCGAACACATGGTAGCCGTGCATGTAGTGGGCCTTGTCGGCTTCCACCAGCGGGTCGTGGGCGATGGCGAATGCGTTGCTTGGGGTGGCCATGGGCAGCTCCTTGGCGGGAATCGTTGGGCAGTATTCAGAAACCGGTCTTGACCGTGCTCCAGACCCGGGTAATGGCGCGCATGTCCTTGGGGCTCTGGGTTTTCTGCGCGAACAGGCGTTCGCGGGTGGATGAATCTGGGTAGATCGCCGGGTCCTGGCGGATGTCGTCACGCACCAGCGCAGTGGCGGCGGCGTTGCTGTTGGCGTAGTGGATGTAGTCGGTGACCTTGGCCATGGTCTGCGGCTGCAGCAAAAACTCGATGAAGCGGTGGGCGTTGGCCGTGTGCGGCGCATCCTTGGGGATGTACAGGTTGTCGAACCAGATCAACGAGCCTTCCTGGGGGATGAAGAACGACAGCTTGATGTCCTTCTTCGCCTCCACCGCCCGGGCCTGGGCGGTGGCGTAGTCGCCGGACCAGGTCAGTGCCAGGCAGACATCGCCGTTGGGCAGGCTGGTGAGGTAGTTGACCGAGTCGAACTTGCGAATGTAGGGGCGGATGCTCAGCAGCAGTTGTTCGGCGGCCTTGAGGTCGGCCGCAGATGCGCTGCGCGGGTCCTTGCCCAGGTATTGCAGGGCGAGCGGGATGACCTCGGTGGGCGCGTCCATCAGGGTGACGCCACAGTCGGCGAAGCGCGAGACGATCTTGGGGTCGAACAGCATGGCCAGCGAGCCGATGGGGGCGTCGGGCATGCGTGCGGTGATCTTGTCGACGTTGTAGGTGACCCCCGAGCTGCCCCAGGTGTAGGGCGCCGAGTACTTCAGGCCAGGGTCATAGCCTTGCAGGTTGTTGACGACTTGCTGGTCGAGGTTGTGCCAGCTGGGCAGCTGCTGCTTGTCCAGCGCCTGGAACACGCCGGCACTGATCAGCGGGGGTACCAGGGAGGCGTTGAGCATGACCAGGTCGTAGCCGGAACGGCCGGTGAGCAGTTTGGTCTGCACCGTTTCGTAGCCATCGAAGGTGTCGTAGATGACCTTGATGCCGGTGGCCTTCTCGAAGTCGGCCAAGGTGGTTTCGCCGATGTAGTCGGTCCAGTTGTACAACCGCAACGTGTTGCCGCTGTCTACCGCTGCCGCCTGGGCGAGGCTGGCGCCAGACACCAGCAGCAGACCACCCATCACCTTCAGTACCTTGCGCATGGCAACTCCATCGTGTGAATGCTCCGGTTCGAGCCGTTGGGTTCACTATCGGGGGATTTGCCGAGGGGGAACATACCCCGAATGTGTGGGTGGTCGTTTTTGGCATACGGCATTGCCAGGTTTGCGCAATGTCGTATGCCGATAACAGGTTGGGGCCGCGTTGCGGCCCCAAGGGTTGGTACAGGAGAAAGATCAGGTCAGCGGGTACAGCGCCTCATCGAACTGCGCCAACCGCGGGAACACCAGCGGCTGATCATCCGAGAGCTGCTCCAGCCGCTGTCGGTACTGCTGCAAGAAGCCCTGGCGCGCCTCATCGCTGATGTACGGCACATGCCAGGCCACGAACGGGGGCAACACCTCGAACCCCACGTAGGCCAGGGTACCCCGCAGAATCGGCCGCAACATGTCTTCCAGCGGCCCATGAATCGCCCCTTCGCCAAACATGTGCTCGCGCCCGCCGAGGGTCACGGTCACCAGCGCCTTCTTGCCCGCCAAACCGCCCTGGTCGTAGAAGCGCTTGCCGCCATAGCACACCCCTGACACCAGCACCCGGTCGATCCAGCCCTTGAGCATGGCCGGCGCCGAGAACCAGAAGATCGGGAAGTTAAGCACCAGCAGGTCAGCCCACAGCAGCTTGTCCAGCTCCTGCTGGATGTCCTCGGCAATGGCACCGCGCTTGACCCCCTGGCGTTGCTCCAGGGCATACACCAGATAGTCCGGGTTCTCACGATGGGTAAAGTCTTCGGCACTGGCCACCGGGTTCCAGCCCATGGCGTACAAGTCGCTGACTTGCACCTGGCGGCCCTGGGCACGGAAGGTTTCCACGGCCTGGTCGCGCAGTGCGGCGGTAAACGATTGTGGCTCGGGGTGAGCGTGGACGATCAGTACATTCACTTGTGTTCTCCTTGCACAAAACAGGATGTTTGGCCGCCGTCGCTTAGCCTTGCATCAACTCGCCGGCACAGCGTGCGATGCGCTGGCAGGCATCGACCAACGCCTCGTTGCCCAGCACCAGCCCCAGGCGAATATGCCCGGCGGCGCTGGGGCCAAAGGCTTCGCCGGCCAGTACCGACACGCCCTGGCTGTCCAGCAGGCGGTCGGCGAAGGCCTGGGCACTGAGGCCGGTTTCGCGGATATCAACCATCACGAACATGCCACCATCGGGCTTCAACGCCTTGAGGCCCGGGCAGCCAGCCAGTTGCTCGCACACCAGGTCTCGGCGCTGGCGATAGGCCTCGCGCATGGCGTCCAGTTCTGGTAGCTGCTGCTCCAGGGCCACCACCGCAGCGTCCTGAATGAAGTCAGGCAAACCGTACAGCATGCACAGGGCGAGGTTTTCCAAGTGCGTGGCGAGTTCCTCCGAACCGACCACCCAGCCCATCCGCCAGCCGGTCATGGCATGCGATTTCGACAGGCTGTTGAGGGTGGCGGTACGTTCAGCCATGCCCGGCAGGCTGGCTGGACTCACATGTTCACCCTCGTACAGCAGCTCGCTGTATACCTCGTCGGAAATCAGCCACAGGTCATGGGCGATGCACAATTCGGCGAGTGCTTCCCAGGTCGCACGGGGCAGGCTTGCACCCGAGGGGTTGTGCGGGCTGTTCAGGGCCAGCGCGCGGGTGCGCGGCGTGATGCGCTCGGCCACGTCTCGCGGGCAGACGCGAAAACCGTTCTCCGGCTTGACCGGCACCGGTATCACCTTGGCACCACAAGCACCGAACACGGCCTCGTACGTGACATACATGGGCTCGGCAACGATCACCTCGTCGCCCGGGTCCAGCACGCACTGGGCCACGCAGTACAGCGCGCACTGGGCACCCGCCAACACGGTCACTTGGTCTGCGCTGACCGCCTGGCCGCTACGCTGCCGGTGGCGGTTGGCGATGGCCTGGCGCAGGGCCAGCTTGCCGCGCACATCGGCGTAATGGGTGTGGCCCGCTCGCAGGCTGTCGATGGCCGCCTGGACAATCGGCGCAGGGGTGTCGAAGTCCGGGTCACCCACCGACAGCAACAGGATGTCCTTGCCCTCGGCCTGCAGCGCCAGGGCGCGGTAGTGAATGTCCCAGGCCGCAGCCCCGTCGCCGGCGATGCGTTGGGTGAGCGTGGCGTAGCGCATGGCAATCTCCCTTCAATGGCGGGTTCAGTCGACGAGGATCTTCGGGTTGGAACTGCCCCACACGGTGTACAGGTCGGCGAGCAACGCGCCGTTGATGTCTTCCATTTCGGCCTGGGTGATCTCGCCCCCGGCCTGCTTGCCGAACAGCACCACTTCGTTGCCCCCTTTCACATCCGGGAAGTCGGTGACATCGACCATCAGCGTGTTCATCGACACCTTGCCCACCACCGGTACGCGGTGGCCATTGATCAGCACATGGCCCTTGTTGGTAAACGCCCGACGGTAACCGTCGGAGTAACCAACGGTGATGTTGGCCAGCCGCGAATCACGGGCCAGGGTGTAAGTGCGGTCATAGCCGACGGTGTTGCCGGCCGGGTAGCTGTGCACGGCGGCCACACGCGACTTGAACTGCATGGCACGCTGGTACTCGGTGTGGCTCGGTACCGTGTCACCGAACAGCGCGCCACCGGTGCGCACCATGTCCAGGCGTGCCTCCGGCACCTCCAGCGTAGCGAACGAGTTGGCGGCGTGCAGGGTGAGCTTGCTGCGGTCGAGCTTGGCGTGCTTGATCAGCCAGTCAGTCTGCTCGTTGAACGCTGCCAGGCCCTTGCGCACATCGTCCTTGTCTTCCACCGCAAAGTGGGTCATCAGCGCGACCAGCTTGAGGTGTTTCTGGTCAGTGATCTGCAGCGCTTCGCCACGGCCGGACCAGGTGCTCATCTCCACCCCGTTGCGGCTCATGCCGCTGGAGTTGAGCGCCAGGTGGATGCGCAACGGCTTGCCATGGCGCTCGGCGATGGCGTCGAGCTGGCGGGCGAATTCGGCACTGCCCACCAGTTCTTCCATGTCGTACTGCAAGGCGTCCTCCACTTCGCTGAGGCTGGCCAGGCGTACCCGCACCAGTTGCCCGGTGAAGCCACTGGCGCGGACCACGCGGGCTTCCTCGTTGCTCGCCACCGCCACGCAGGGCACGCCCTGGGCAATGATCGACGGCATCACCAGGCCGACACCGTGGCCATAGGCATCGGCCTTGAGCACGGCACACAGCTTGGACTTGCCGGCCAGTTCGGCCTGCAAGGTGCGGATGTTGTGTTGCAGGGCGCTGGCGCTGATTTCGACCCAGGCGTTGCTGTTTTGCACGGTCAAGGCGGTGGTGCCGTTGTCCATCGACAGCGGCGGCGCGGCGTACAGCGGAGCCTGGCCAGTGATCAGCAGGGCCAGGGAAGCGGCCAGAAGGGTACGGCGAAATGGCATGGTGGTTTCTCTTGTTATGGGTGTTGTGCGCGGTTTAGCGCACACAGGTGTGTTTGAGTTCGATAAAGGTCACGCCAGGTGTGGCGAAGCCAATGGCCAGGTCGGCCTGCAGCGCGTCCAGGTCTCGCGGCTGGCGCACTGCGCAACCAAAGGCGCGGGCCAGGCCGATGAAGTCCGGGTTGCGCGGCAGTACGCCGACCGGCTCGATGTCCAGGCCGAGCATGTCGTCACGGATCTGACCGAGGGCGTCATTGTTCCACAGCAGCACGACCAGCGGGCGGTCCAGTTCTTCGACCGCAGTGGCCAGTTCCTGGGCGGTGTAAAGAAAACCGCCGTCACCCACCAGCACCAGGCCTGGGCGGTGATCGGTGGCGAGCATGCCGCCGATGCCGGCCGGCACGCCGTAGCCGAGGGTGCCGTAGCCGGTGGGGTGCAGCCAGCTGCGTGGCGCCCGGCTGGCGAAAGCGTAGTTGCCGGTGTAGGCCAGCTGGGTCATGTCGCTGCTGATGAACGCATCGTCGGGCAGCACGGCGGCAATGCGGTCCAGAATGGCCTGGTGCGTGGCCTGCAATGGCGCATGCCCGTTGCGAATGGCCTGGCGCAGGTTGGCCACGGCTTCTTGGGCCTGAGCCGGTTCGCGGGCGAGCTCCGGCAGGTGGTCGAGCAAACCGCACAGGGTTTGCCGGGCATCGCCGTGCAGGGCCATGGCACAGGGGTAGAAGTCGTTGAACTTACGCGGATCGATGTCCACGCGCAGCAGTTCACCCGTGATCGGCAGGCGCTCGCGCCAGAAATCGGTGTCGGCCATTTCGGTGCCCACGGCCAGCACCACATCGGCCTCGCTGATGAGTTGCCAACCGGGCTCCACGCACAGGCTAGAGCCGGCATTGAGAGGCGCATCCGGTGGCAGCAGGCCCTTGCCGGCCACGCTGGTGAACACCGGTGCCGCCAGGCGCGTGCTCAACTGCGCCAGAGGCTCGGCAGCGTGCAGCGCCCCCCCGCCGGCGATGATCATCGGCCGCTTGGCCGCCGCCAGCTTCAGGGCCGCCCGGTCGAGGGTTTCCCGGCACGGCTGGCCACGGCCGGGGCGGCGCACCACCTCATTGCTCCAGTCGCGGCTTACCGGCGCGGCCAGCACGTCCAGTGGCACCGAAATGTGCACCGGGCGCGGCCGTTCGCTGTCGAACACGGCCCAGGCGCGGGCGATCAGCTCGGGCAGGTCTTCGCCGCGCAGGGCCACAGCGGAAAACGCGGTGATCGGCGCGGTCATGGCGCGCTGGTCCTGGGTTTCGTGCAGGCAGCCCCAACCCTTGCCCAGGCTGGCGGTGTGGTTGACGCTGGAAATCACCAGCATCGGGATGGAGTCGGCATAGGCCTGGCCGATGGCGGTGGCGGCGTTGGTCACGCCGGGGCCGGTGATGACAAAGCACACCCCAGGCTTGCCACTGACCCGCGCGTAGCCGTCGGCCATGAAACCGGCGCCCTGCTCGTGGCGCGTCAGCACATGGCGGATGCCACTGCCCGGCAGGCCACGGTACAGCTCCAGGGTATGCACGCCGGGGATGCCGAACACGGTCTGCACGCCGTAGTTGGCCAATAGCCGTACCAGCGCCTGACCGGCAGTCATGCTGTGGTTATTCATGTCGTTCTCCTTACGCCTGGCCGAGACGGATCAACGCGTCGACCGCAGTGGTGCCGCGGGCACCCACCATCAATGGGTTCACATCCAGTTCCAGCAGGTGCCCGGCGTTTTCGCAGGCGTAGTCGGCCACCGCGCGGATGGCTGCAACCAGGGCGTCGAGGTCCGCAGCCGGGCGACCACGGAAGCCTTGCAGTAGGCTGGCGCTGCGCAGATTCAGCAGTGCGGCACGGATGGCGCTGTCGGTGGTGGGCAACAACAGGCTGACACTGTCTTTGAGCAGCTCGACCAACACGCCTCCGGCACCCATCACCAGCGCCAGGGCGAAGTCGTGCTCACGCTTGATGCCAACGATCAGCTCGGCCAGCGGCGGCTCGGCCATGGGTTCGAGCAGTACCTGGTCGAATGCTACGTGCGGGGCGTAGGCGGCGATGCGCTGGCGCATCTGCACCAGTGCGGCTTCCAGCGCAGCAGCATCGCGCAGGTTCAGCGCCACCGCACCGGCTTCGGTCTTGTGTGGCAACTGCGCGCTGACGGCCTTCAGCACCAGCGGGTAACCCACGCGTGCGGCGTCTGCCACGGCACGCTCGGGCGTGCTCAGTACGCCCGCTGGCACCGGCAAGCCAAAGGCCCGCAGCGCTTGCTTGGATTGCCATTCATCCAGCAACTGGCTTTCGCCCGTGAGCGCCTGCGGGCATAACGGGACCTGTGCGGTCTCGCCCTGTTCCAGCAGCCGCTGGCGGTTGCGTTGGTAGCCGACGATGCGGCCCCAGGCCGCCAAGCCGTCCTCCACACCCTGCAAGGCAGCGATGCCATGTGAATGGAGGCGCTCACGTGCGCTGGCGGGTAGCAGCTCCGGGAAGGCCGAGGTAACGAAGCCAATCTTGCCGTGGCGTTCCAGCGCATCGCAGTACAGCCCCAGCAACAGGTCGCACTCCTTGCGTTCGCCGGTAAATGCTGCCGGGTAATCCAGCACCAGCATGGCCGCATCGGCTGCGCCGCTCATCGTGCTGTCGAGCATGCGTTGCAGGGCGGCTTCATCGCCCCAGATGGCCGTGGTGAAATCCAGCGGGTTGACCAGGTTGGCATAGGCTGGCAGCACGTCGGCCAGTGCAGTCACCTGTTCTTGTTGAAGGCTTGGCAGATTCAGCTGGTTGCGTTCGGCATAGTCGGCAATCAGGCCGGCATCGCCGCCTGAGCAGGCCAGCGCGATCAGTTCACCGCCTGCCGGCAGACGCCCGCAAGCGGCGGCCTTGAGGGTTTCGACAAAGCTGACCGGGCCACTGACACGGATCACCCCCAAGCGCTGGAACAGGCTGTCGTACAAGGCATCGGAGCCGGACAACGAGCTGGTGTGGCTGAGCGCCAGTTCAGCACCGATCTGCGACACGCCCGTTTTCAGGGCAATGATCGGCGTGCCCTTTTGCAGCGCTTTGTGAGCGGCACGCGCGAAGCCCGGCACGTTTTTCAGGCCTTCCAGATGCAGGCCGATCGCCGTTACCCGTGGGTCGTCAAGCAACACGTCCATCAACTCGGCCACACCCAGTTGCGCCTGGTTACCGACCGAGGCCATGTAGGCCACCGGCAGCGAGCGGTCGCTCATGGACAGGTTGTAGGCAAAGTTGCCGCTCTGGGTGAGAATCGCCACACCCTTTTCCACCTGTTTACCACCATGGGCCACCGGCCACAGGGCGGCCCCGTGCAGGTAGTCGAGCAGGCCGTAACAGTTGGGGCCGAGCAAAGCCATGTCGCCAGCAGCATCAAGCAGGCACTGCTGCAACTGGCGGCCCTCCTCGCCACATTCGGCAAAGCCCGAGGCATAGCAGATGGCGCCACCGGCCCCGCGTGCAGCCAACTCGGCCACACACTGCAAGGTCAGCTCGCGGTTGGTGGCGATGAACACCGCGTCCGGGGCATAGGGCAAGTCGGCCACACGCGCTACGCAAGGGATGCCCTCCAGGCTTTCGTGCTGCGGGTTGACCAGCCACAGCTCGCCGCCAAAGCCCCCTTCAGCGCAACGCTTGAGCGCCCGCGCCATGCTGCGCCCGCCCACGAAGGCCAGGTGCCGGGGCGCCAGCAGGCGCTTGAGGTTGTCACGAATCGATTGCGACATGTGCGTTCTCCAGGCCGGTCAGCGCAACAGCGGGCGCAGCAGTTCACGGGCGATGATGTGCCGCTGGATTTCCGAGGTGCCCTCCCAGATGCGCTCGATGCGCGCATTGCGCCAGATGCGCTCGACCGGCCCTTCATCCATCAGGCCCATGCCACCGAAGATCTGCACGGCTTCGTCGGCCACCTTGCCCAGCACTTCACTGGCGAACAATTTGGCCATGCCGGCCTCGCCATCGGTCATGCTGCCCTGGTCCATCTTCCAGGCAGTGTGCAGGGTGAGCATTTCCGCAGCGCGGATCTGCGTGGCCATGTCGGCCAGCTTGAACGACACACCTTGATAGCTGCCAATGGCCTGGCCGAACTGCTTGCGGTCGGCGGCCCATTGCAGCGACAGGTCGAGGGCCCGCTGGGCCTGGCCTACGCAGTTGGCGGCCACCATCACCCGGCCGGCGGTGAGCCAGGCGTTGGCCACTTCCCAGCCTTTGTCGACTTCACCCAGCACCTTGCTGGCCGGCACCCGGCAATCGTCGAAGAACAGCTCATACGTGTGATAGCCGCGGTTGCTCACGCACTTGGGGCCACGGCGGATGGTCATGCCCGGCGTACCACGGTCCACCAGGAAGGCCGTGACCGCGTTGCGCTTGCGCCCGTTGTGCTCGTAGGTGT
This sequence comes from Pseudomonas sp. NBRC 111133, assembly GCF_001320605.1. Taxonomy (NCBI): domain Bacteria; kingdom Pseudomonadati; phylum Pseudomonadota; class Gammaproteobacteria; order Pseudomonadales; family Pseudomonadaceae; genus Pseudomonas; species Pseudomonas sp. NBRC 111133. Next base: position 272,431 of record NZ_BCBJ01000001.1, read on the forward strand.
CGGTGACGGCAAAGACAATGGCGAAGTCGGCATGGCCCGCGTGGCTGATGAAGTGCTTGCTGCCATTGATGACAAAGTCATCGCCCTGGCGCACCGCGCGGGTCTTGATGGCGTTGGCATCAGAGCCGGCCCCCGGCTCGGTGAGGGCGAAGCAATCGGTTTTCTCGCCCTGTACGCAGGGCAGCAGGTAGTCGTTGATCTGCTCATCTTTACAGGCCATGAGGATTTTCGAAGGCCGGGCAACGAACACATGCAGCGCCCAGGACACCTTGGACAGCTCGCGTTCGATCAGCGCTTGGGACAGGTAGTCCAGGCCACCGCCGCCGACTTCCTCGGGCATGTTGAAGGCGTAGAACCCGGCAGCGAGGGCTTTGCCACGGATCTGCGCGGCCAGTTCCGGGGGCACGGCATCGGCACGGTCCACCGCTTCCTCATGGGGCTGCAGCTCTTTAGCAACAAAGCTGCGTACCGCTTCCACCAACATTTCTTGTTCTTGGGTCAGTTGGAAATTCATCTGCGAAGGTCCTGGTCAGGGTCTGTATCGGGTTACTGGCCGGTGAAACGGGGGGCGCGACGTTCAACCGAGGCTTGCAGCGCCTCGGCGCCGTCCTGGCTACGGCCACACAGCACGCCGGCATGGCGCTCGGCTTCCAGCTGTTCGGGCAGGGTGCGCCGGGCGCCGTCGCGGATCAGCCGCTTGGTTTGCGCGTAGGCAAAGGTCGGGCCGTTGGCCAGGCGCCCGGCCAGTTCGGCGGCTACGGCGGGCAGTTGTTCGTCAGGGCACACTTCGCTGACCAGCCCGGCTGCCAGGGCGCGTTCGGCGCCCCACAGTTCATCGAGGAACAACAGGCGCTTGGCCTGTTCGCTGCCGATCAGCCGAGGCAGGTGCCAGCTGGCGCCGGCATCGGGGCTGTAGCCCATGCTGGTGTAACCGGCCTTGAAGCGCGCCGAGGCGGCGGCTATGCGCAGGTCGCAGCACAGGCTGAGGTCCATGCCCCCGCCCACGGCGGTGCCGTTGATGGCAGCGAGGGTGGGCTTGTCGAGGCTGTGCAAGCGCAACATCAGGGCGTGGGCGGTTTCGGTCCAGCCATAGGTTTCCAGGGTGCCTGCGGCCTCGGCGGCGGCCCACTCGGCCAGGTCGGCACCGGCGCAGAAGCTGCGGCCGCTGCCGGTCAATACCACCACGCGTACGGCCGGGTCGCCGTTGTGGCTGTCGAGCAAGGCGTGCAGCTGCTTGAGGGTGGAGATATCCAGCGCGTTGCGCTGCTCGGGGCGGTTGAGGGTGATCCAGGCAACGCCGGCTTCGACCTTGCTCAACAGAGACGACGACGGGGTGGTCATGTGGGCCTCGGTATTGTTGTGTCTATTTGAGGGGCTGACGAGGGAGATACTAAACGAGTGTTCAGCAAGGCGGGATGGGCTGTTACAACTTCGCACAACTCAGTTTTTGTTGTGCATGCCGCGACATGTTTACCGACTGTGAAATCGAGCGCCGCCCGCGCGGCGC